>DATBRX010000116.1:0-7453 GCA_036560085.1 Candidatus Limnocylindrales bacterium | reverse complement strand
TTCAGCACGCCAGATGGCGTGGAACACATCGAGGGCTGCCAGGTCGCGATCGATTGGGCCGCGCCGCCCTTCGCGACGATCAAGGTCGCGCTCGCGCCCTGGTTCACCAACTGACCGTCGGCCGCGTCCGGAATCAAAAGGCCGCCCGCATTGCTGCGGGCGACCTTCGCTTTAGCGACTAGCGCTTAGGCGGAGCGAACTCGGTTCGCCCGGGGCCCCTTGGGGCTCTGCTCGATCTCGAACTCGACCTTCTCGCCGCCATTGAGGCGATCGAAGTCGATCGAGGAGTCGAGCGAGTTGCGGTGAAAGAAGTATTCCTTCGCGTCATCCGCAGTGATGAAGCCGAAGCCGCGATCGGCGACGACCTTCTTGATGGTACCGGTGGCCACATTGACCTCCAAACATTCTCGAACCGGGAACACTGCGCACGATCCGTTCGAGAGGGTCGATCACACGAGGCCACCGCACATCGCGGTGAGCAGACATTCTACCCCGAATTGGCTCGCCACTGGGTGAATTGGCACTTTCGGGTGGCACCACGGGACTACCGGACCGTTCCGGGGCCGCTGCGCTGGCAGGGAGACTCACGGTCACGACCGAGCAACAAGTGGCAGCAAGGGGCAATTGCGCGTCTTGATCAATCAGCCAGCGCCCGGGGCCGAAACCTGGATCGGGATCTCCGAATCGGCGCGCTATCTGTCCGTACCTATGCGGACGATGTATCGGCTTGCCCAGCGCGGCCAGGTGCCGGCGGTCAAGGTCGGCCGAAGCTGGCGTTTCAAACGTTCAGCGCTAGACGCTCACCTTGGTGGCCACCGTCAGCAGGAGAACACGCCCGCGCAGACGCCGGCCGCGGAGGCGATGACCGACACGGCGCGGCGGCTATCCGACGCTCACCGCTGGAGCCAGCAGCTGGAGCGCATCGATGCCCTGTCGCGGCGCCTCAACAGGTCGCGCGACGTTGCCGCGGTGGCCGACGCCGTCGCGAGTGAGATCGCGACCGTCATCGACTGGCACGGCCTGCGCTTCTTCCTGGTGGAGCCGGACGGGATCATGCGCGTCATTGCCCTGCGCAGCACGGTCTCGCACTACGCCAATGAGAAGCCAGAGATGCTCCAGATCCGCGTTGGCCAGGGTCTCGCCGGCAGCGTGGCCGCGACGCGCGTGGCCGAGATCGTGTCCGATGTTCGGGCCGACAAGCGTGGCTTCAAGATCCCCGGCACGGACGATGTCGACGAGTCGATGATCCTGGTGCCGCTCGTCTACGAAGACGAGGTGTTGGGCGTTCTCTCACTCACCCGACTCGGACGGCATGCCTTCGACTCGACCGACCTGCGCCTGGCCCAGATCATTGGCGCGCAGGCCGCCGTCGCCTTGTCGAACGCGCGCCAGCTCGAGGAGCTGCGCCGGCGCGGTGAAGCGCTGGAGCGACGGCTGGCCAGCCAGCGTCAGCTGCTGGCCATCACCGAGCGGCTCCTGCTGACGCGCGACCGGACCGCGATCTTCGATGCCATCGCCGACACGCTGGCCGGGGTCGTGCCGTATGACACGCTGACCATCTATCTCGTGGATCGCCAGGAGCACTGCCTCGTGCCGATCCTCGCGCGCGACCCCTATGCAGAGCAGATCCTGGCGACGCGGCCCGAGCTGGGGGCAGGCATCACCGGCGACGTCATCGAGCGCGGCGAGGCCGAGATCATCAACGACGCCGCCAACGATCCGCGCGTCATCCAGGTGCCGGGCACGCCAAGCGACGAGCAGGAGTCGCTCATCGTCGTCCCGGTCCTGGGCAAGGACAGCGTCGTTGGTTCGCTCAACCTGTACCGGGTCGCGCGGCACTTCGACGAGGAGGACCTGGAGCTCGTCAAGCTGTTCGCCAACCACGTGGCCATCGCGCTCGAGAACGCGACGATGAACGAGCAGCTCGTTGGCGCAGCGCTGACCGATCCGCTGACCGGGCTGCCCAACCGACGCCTCTTCGCGGACCGAATCGATCATGCCCTTGCACGGCGCGAGCGGACCGGCGCCCACGTCGCGGTCCTGTTCATGGATCTCGACCGGTTCAAGCTGGTCAACGACGGACTCGGCCATGCAGCGGGCGATGCGGTGCTGCGCGCGGTGGGTGAGCGATTGCGCGCCATCCTGCGCCAGAGCGACACCGTGGCCCGCCTGGGTGGCGACGAGTTCGGCATCCTGGTCGATGAGGTGGCGGGTATCGAGGAAGCGGGCCACACCGCGCAACGCGTCTTCGATGCGCTGGCCGAACCGCTCCTGTTTGACGGCCGGAGCGTGTCCGTGCGGGCGAGCATTGGCCTCGCCATCGACCGCGAGATCGACACGACCAGTGCCGATGAGCTGCTGCGCGACGCGGACACGGCCATGTACCGCGCCAAGGCCAACGGACGGGGCTGCCTGGCGGTGTTCGAGCCGCAGATGCTTGCCCATCAGCTGGCGCGCCTGGAGCTTGACGTCGAGTTGCGCGAGGCGCTCTTGAAGGACCAGTTCGAGATGCGTTACCAGCCCATCGTGGACCTGACCACCGGGCGAATCGAGGAGGTCGAGGCGCTGGTGCGCTGGAACCATCCGACGCGCGGCGTTCTAGGGCCGGAGGCTTTCATCAGGGCGAGCGAGGAGACGGGCCATATCGTCGATCTGGGCGCCTGGGTGCTGCGCGAGGCGTGTGAGCGCGCCCGGGGCTGGCTCGACAAGAAGCTGGTCAGCGCTGACTTCCGCGTGTCTGTCAACACGTCAGTGCGCCAGGTGGTGGAGGCCGGATTCGCCGGCGGCGTGCTTGGTGCCCTGGCGGAGAGCAAGCTTGCGCCCCACAACCTGACCATCGAGATCACGGAGAGCATGCTGTTGGCCGACGAGACGGCGTCCATCGCCGCGCTCCACGAGCTGCGCAACGCCGGTGTGCACATCGTGATCGACGACTTCGGCACCGGCTACTCCGCCCTGAGCTACCTCAACCAGCTGCCGGTCGACGGGCTCAAGATCGACCGCTCGTTCGTGCTGGGCCTGGGTCGCGAGCGCGAGAAGGGGGCGATCGTGCGCGCGACCATCGCGTTCGCGCGCGGCCTTGGGCTCGTGGTCACCGCGGAAGGCATCGAGACGGAGGCGCAGCTGCGGCAGCTCGTCGGTCTGCATTGCGAGCGCGGCCAGGGCTTCCTGTTCTCCGTGCCGCTCAGCGCCGGCGCGCTCTCGAGTCTGCTGCGATCACATCGGACGTACGAACTGCCGAGCGCGCACCCCAGCAACGTCCCGCGGCGGAGCAAAGTCACGGTCGCCTGAAATCCGGTTGTCGCCGGCGCCACAATCAGCGCCATGATCGAGACGGTGCGGCAATTCCGGAGCTGGTTCTGGAAGCCGCCGCGGGCGCACGGCGAGATCCTGGCCGACCGGCGCGTCAGCAACCTCGAGCTGCTCTACGACCTGGTCTACGTGGCCGTCATCAGCCAGGTGGCCGGAGCGTTGGCGGAAGACGTTTCGATCGGTGGCCTGATCGGCTTCAGCGTCGTCTTCGGGCTGATCTGGATCGGCTGGGTCAACGGCTCGCTCTACCTGGAGCTGCACGGCCAGGAAGATGGGCGCACGCGCTCCTACGTGTTCGTGCAGATGGGCATCCTCGCGGTGCTCGCGGTGTTCGCCAGGGACGCGACGCACGCGACCGGCGCGCAGTTCGCGCTGACCTACGCCGCGTTCCTGGGGGTCATCGCGTGGCTCTTCTTCACGGTCAGGCGCGTGGACGCGCCGGAGATCGCCCGCGTCACCGGTCTCTACGCGCTGACCCTCGGCGCGTCCGCGCTGGCGATCGCCGTTTCCGCGTTCCTGCCGGAGGGCGCGCGCGAGACGATCTGGGCCGGCTTCGGTGTGGTGTGGATCGGCGCGACGATCCTGCTCGGCTTCCGGACGCGCTCCTTCACGATTGGCGTCACGCCGACCGACTCGATGGTCGAGCGCTTCAACCTCTTCACGATCATCGTCCTGGGCGAGGTCGTGGTGGGCGTCGTCGAGGGGTTGTCGCACGTCTCCGGCGACCTGTTCGCAGTCGCCACCGGGATCCTGGCGCTGTTCGTGGGCCTGGGCTTCTGGTGGATCTACTTCGACATCGTCGGCGACCGCAAGCCCCGACTTGACGGCCGGGCACTCACCGTCTGGCTCCTGTCGCACCTCCCACTGACCGGTGCTATCGCCGCTTCTGGCGCCGCGATGGTGACCCTGATCGAGCACGCCAATGATCCGGTCGCTCCCCAGGGACCGGCGTGGCTGCTGGCGGTTGGGACGGCGCTCGTGCTGCTGGCGGAGATCCTGTGCGCTTCCGCGCTGGCCGACTACGACCGCATGCCCGGCATCCGCCGCACCCTGGGCCTGGCGCTGTTGATCGCCGCGTTCGTGGCGATTGGCGTCGGCCTGGTCCAGCCGCCGCCGTGGCTGCTCGCGGTGGGCTTGGGCATGGTCCTGCTGCTCGTCTGGCTGGTCGCGGTGAGCAAGTTCATGCGCGTCAGCGCGTGGCCGCCCAGTCGCGCACAGACGGAATAGAAAAGAGCCGCCGGGCTGTGGGGTTCCGGCGGCTCTTGGGAGAGGGATTTACGAGGGGCTACTTGCCGGCGTTCACCCAGGCAACCTGGAGCGTGTTCATGCGGCCGAGCAGCGAGTCGCTGTCGAAGGTGTCGGGGTCCGATACGGCGAGGAAGCCGCTGATCTCGACCGTGAACACCCCGTACTTGATGCCGCTGACCGAGCGCAGGTCGATGAATGCAGTGTTCGTGCCCGCTGAGGCAAGCTCCTCGCCTGTCGCGATCACGCTGCCCGCACCGTCCATGACCGTCACGTCATAGAACATGTTGTTGCCGATGAGCACGGTGGTCGAGGGGTGCGACAGCGTGACCTTCAGGTAGCGCGTCGTCGAGGACACGTTGAACCGATAGGTGTGGGCATCTGTCGTGCCCGCGACCGTGGCCCGCGGCGGCGCGTAGGTCCAGAACTCAGAGCGGCTCACCTTGAAACCATCCTGATCGAGCACGCGAGTGTTGGCCCTGGTGTTGGCGCTGGCGAGCTTGGTCTTCCAGCTCGACGAGCGGACCATGGCGACGGCGGCGTTCAGATCGACGTAGCCGTAGCCAACCTGCCAGAAGGGCAGCGGCTTGCCATTGGCGTCGAGGATCGGCTTGGCCGTCCCCTGGAGGACCTGGCGGACCTGCGTCGGGGTCAGATTGGGATTGGCCTGCAGCAGGACTGCGACGGCGCCGGCGATATGCGGCGCGGCCATGGACGTGCCTGACGCCGTTCCGTTGCCGTTGGCGATGCAGGGCGCGATGACGGTGCCGGTCGAGGTGCAGCTGGAAGAGATCGAGCTGCCCGGGCCGACCACGTCGGGGTGGTACACGCCGATCCGGTCACCGGTGTAAACCGTGTGGCCGCCGGCACCGATGTAGCCGCCTTCGCTGTTGTCATAGACGAGGCCTGTCGAGCTGAAGTCCGACAGGGCATGGGCGAGCGTGCCCGAGCCGGTCGAAATGACCCACGGCGCCTCTGAGAACGGGTTGAGGCTCATCTCATCGTTGCCGCTGTTGCCGGCGGCGAAAACGACCGTGACGCCCAGCTCCGTGACCGCCTTGGTCACGACATGGACCGGGTCGTTGGGGTCGAACTGGCGGAACGAGTTGCCCCACGAGTTGTTGACGACCTTGATGCCCCACATGTCGGGCTGGCGCATCATCACGTCGTAGGCCGTGACCACGGCTGACGTGAAGAGCACGAGGCCGATCGCGAAGCACACGAGGCTCGCATCCGGGGCCACGCCAAGGTGGCTGCCGTCGGCCGCGGACGTCGAGTCGGCCGCGATGATCCCGGCCACGTGCGTGCCGTGACCGCCGCCGACGTCCGTGTTGCTGTACGGGCCCTGGTCGACCGGCACGATGATCGTGTTGTCGGCGTTCGGGTCGCCATTCACATACTCGGCGCTCGACAGGGTCACGTTGTGAACGACGTGATCGGCGAGGTCCACGTGCGTGGCATCGCAGCCTGAGTCGACGACGCCGACGGTCACGCCCTTGCCGGTGAAGCCGGCCGCGCGGACAGCGGCCGCGCCCATCGCGTCAGCCGACTTGGTGTCGAGCAGCTCGATGGGATTGTCGGGATAGACATCGAGAGCGACGCCGTTGGTGACGGCGAGCTGCATCGCGCTGACCGGGCCTTGCACCAGCGCCAGGCGCACCTTGTGCATGGGCTGGACGGTCAGGCCGAGACCCTTGAGCGCGTTGACCTGGCCGGCCGTGGGCACGGCCGAGAACGTGGCGATGCCACGGGCCAGCGTGGTTGGCGCGTTCACAGCCAGGATCTGCGACAGGCCCGTCGGGGTTGCCGACGCGGCGGTCGTGGCGCTGGGGATGATTGCGCTGATCAACAGGGCAACCGCGAGAGCGATCGCACCAATCCGGCGCGAGCTCAAGCGCGGCAGCTGACGGGTTTCGGGGCGCATCGTGCTCCTCTTTCGCTTCGGATTCCCACATGCGCCACCCTTGCGGGTGGTGGTTCGCCGCCGATGGTCATGCACCACGCAACATGGTGTCAAGCCAACGGGAGGCCTGGAGGGCATTTGTTATACGTCTGACACCACATTGAGTTGTGGCATGCGTTATCGTGGCCGCGGTGGCGACACCACGACCAGTGGTATCCCGCCTGTGAACCCGCCCTAGTAGGCAAGGAGACACTGGAAATGCGGACTCGCACGAACCTCGCGTTCAGCTCCCTGCTGGCCGCCCTGCTGCTCGTCGCTGCGGTCACCCCCGCCGCTGCGACGACGACCACCCAGGCCGATCTGGCGCCGGAGGTACGCACGTGGCTGGCGACGGCAAGCACGTCGGCCAAGCTGCCGGTGATCGTCTCGTTCAAGAACACGACCGGCCTGGATCGTCTGAGCAATCTGCTTGGTGGCGTGGAGCACCTCGACAGCGTCCCCATGGCCTACGCGAAGCTGTCGGCCGGCCAGATCCGGACCGTGGCCTCGTGGTCGGACACGAGGAGCGTCTTCGGCAACCGCACCTACAAGCTGCTCGATGACGTCGCCAACAGGCAGATCGGCGCAGACAAGGTCCAGACCGGGTACAGGTTGAAGCGCGCCTACAACGGCGCGGGCGTCGGCGTGGCCGTGGTCGACTCGGGTGTCGACGCGACCCACCCTGATCTGCCGTACGGCACCAAGGTCAAGAAAAACTTCTACGTTCTGGGTGACCCGCTGTCGGGCGACGAGCCATCAGTGTTCGTCGAGGGCAGCCCCAACACGGACACGGAGGTCGGCCACGGCACACATGTCGCGGGCACGATCGCCGGCATTGGCGCCGCGAGCGGTGGCAAGTGGGTCGGCGTCGCCCCCGGCGCGGACATCTACATGTTCCGCGGTGGCGCCGGTCTGAACATCTTCTCGTGGTGGGCAGTGCGCGCGTTCGACTGG
>DATBRX010000115.1:0-3322 GCA_036560085.1 Candidatus Limnocylindrales bacterium | reverse complement strand
GATGCCCAGCTCGCGGCAGGCGCGGATGATGCGCACCGCGATCTCGCCGCGGTTGGCGATCAGCAGCCGATCGAACGGCGAAATCGGCGCGGCGTTGGAGCGCCCCTCCCGACCCGCGCTGTCTTTGTGCAAAGACACCCTTGCTCCGCCCCGCCTACAGGGGGATGTTGCCGTGCTTGCGCGGCAGGTTGACCTGGCGCTTGCCGGCGAGCATCTCCAGCTCGGCGATCAAGCGCGGCCGGGTGTCCGCGGGCATGATCACGTCGTCGATGTAACCGCGGCCCGCGGCGATGTAAGGATTGGCGAAGCGCTCCTCGTACTCGGTCCGCAGTCTCACTCGCTCCCCGGCCGCATCTGTCGCCGCCGCGATCTCGTCGCGGAAGATGATGTTGACCGCCCCTTCAGGGCCCATCACCGCGATTGATGCCGTTGGCCAGGCGAGGTTGACGTCGCCGCGTATGTGCTTGCTGCTCATGACGTCGTAGGCGCCGCCGTAGGCCTTGCGTGTGATCACGGTTAGCTTGGGCACGGTCGCCTCGGCGTAGGCGTAGAGCAGCTTGGCGCCGTGGCGGATGATGCCGCCGTGCTCCTGGTGAACGCCGGGCAGGAAGCCGGGCACGTCCTCGAAAGTGAGCAGCGGCACGTTGAACGCGTCGCAGGTGCGCACGAAGCGCGCCGCCTTGTCGGAGGCGTCGATGTCCAGCGCACCTGCGAGCACGGCCGGCTGGTTGGCCACGATACCCACGCTGTGCCCGCCCAGGCGCGCGAAGCCGACGATGATGTTCGCCGCCCACGCCGGCTGGATCTCGAGGAAGTCCGCGTCATCGACGACGCGCGTGATCACCTCGTGCATGTCGTACGGCTGGTTGGCCTCGTCGGGCACGACGGCGTCGAGGGCTGGGTCCCGTCGGTCGCGTGGGTCGGTGGTGGGTCGGTCGGCCGGTTTCTCTAGGTTGTTCTGTGGCAGGTGGTCGAGGATGCGCCGGGCCAGCGTCATCGCCGCGTCCTCGTCCGCCGCCGCGAGATGGGCGACGCCGCTGATCATCGTGTGCACGCTCGCGCCACCGAGATGCTCGCGGTCGACATCTTCGTGGGTGACGGTCTTCACCACGTCCGGCCCGGTCACGAACATGTAGCTCGTGCCTTCGACCATGATCGTGAAGTCGGTGATCGCCGGCGAGTAGACCGCTCCCCCGGCGCATGGGCCCAGAACCAGCGAGATCTGCGGCACGACACCAGACGCGAGCGTGTTACGCAGGAAGATGTCGGCATAGCCACCCAGCGACACGACACCTTCCTGGATGCGAGCGCCACCGGAGTCATTCAGGCCGATGACCGGCGCACCCACGCGCACCGCGAGATCCATCACCTTGCAGATCTTTTCCGCGTGCGCCTCTGAGAGCGATCCGCCGAAGACCGTGAAGTCCTGGCTGAACACGAAAACAAGCCGGCCATCAATCGTGCCGTGGCCTGTGACGACCCCGTCGCCCAGGTAGCGCTGCGCCTCGAGGCCGAAATCCGTCGCGCGATGAGTGACGAATGCGTCGAACTCGACGAACGAGCCGGGATCGAGCAGCAGCTCCAGGCGCTCGCGCGCAGTCAGCTTGCCGCGTTCGTGCTGCTGATCGATGCGTTCCCGCCCACCACCGAGCTGCGCCTGCGCGCGCATGTCGCGCAAGCGATCGAAACGCTCCTTCTTTGGGGCCACGGCGCAAGATTAGCAAGCGCGAGATGTCCACAGAAACGGTGAACAAGTCCATCATCCTGTGGATAACCGCATGGTGTCGCGCGCGCGATGCTTCTAGATTGACGATCCACTTGGGTAGGAGGGTTTTGGTGGCACGGATCATCGCCATCGCCAATCAAAAGGGCGGCGTGGGCAAGACCACCACGGCGATCAACCTCGCCGGCTCGCTCGCTGAGCAGGGTTATCGCGTTCTCTGTGTCGACATGGACCCACAGGCCAACCTGTCGGTCGGTCTTGGCATCAACCTGCGCAACGTCGAGAACGCCATCGGCGATGTCCTCGTCGGCAACGGCGTCGGACTGGACCAGATCATCCAGCAGACGCAGACCACTGGCATTGACGTCGCACCGGCCACCATCGACCTGTCCGCGGCGGAGAACCAGCTCTTCAGCGCGATCGGCCGCGAGCAGACACTGCGCGAGGCATTCGCCAATTCGAGCGCGGAGACATATGACTACGTGGTCATCGATTGCCCGCCGACACTCGGCCTGCTGACGCTCAACGCGCTCGTCGCATCCGACGGCGTCATCATTCCGGTCCAGACGCAGTACTACGCGCTCAAGGGCTTCAGCGCCCTGATGAACGTGATCACCCAGATCCGCACCAAGGGCCTCAACCCCGAGCTGCGCGTGCTGGGCCTGCTGCCCACGTTCTACGACGGTCGCACGGTGCTCGGGCGCGACATGCTCCAGGAGCTGCGCGACATGGGCGATCACCACATATTTGAGAACATGATCAAGCAGACCGTCAGGCTGGGCGAGGCGCCGCTGGTCGGGCGACCGGTGACCTCATATGCCAGCAACACTGAAGCGGCGCGCGCCTATCGGGGGCTGGCGCGGGAGGTGATCGAACTTGGCTAGACCAGATTTCCGCGGCACCGCAGCACGCCGTCTCGCGGAGGAGCGCGACCTCTCACCGGCCATCCTGAGCCTCATCTCGCCCGAGGGAACGGAGCGTCCGCTTGGCGTCCGTAACATCCCGCTCGATCGCATCACGCCCAACCCCGACCAGCCGCGCATGAACTTCGACGAGGCGGCCCTCGCGGAGCTCGCATCGTCGATCCGCGAGCACGGCGTGCTCCAGCCGATCCTCGTCCGACCGACTGGTGAGCTGCACCGCTACCAGCTGGTGGCCGGCGAACGGCGCTGGCGCGCGGCCAAGGCGGCCGAGCTGGAGGTCATCCCGGCGCTCATCGAGCAGCTCGACGACGAGACGGCACTCGAGATCGGCATCATCGAGAACCTGCAGCGCGAGGACCTGTCGCCGCTCGAGGAGGCGATGATCTACGACCGCATGACCCACGAGCACGGCTACTCCGTGCGCCGGCTCGCCCAGAAGATCGGCAAGGACAAGGGCTACGTCGAGAACCGCCTTCGCCTGGCGGGCGCCCCGACGGAGATCAAGCAGCTCGTGTCTTTGCGCAAAGACACGCTGTCGCACGCCTACGAGCTGCTGAAGGTCGAGGACGCCAAGAAGCGGCGCAAGCTGGCCGAGCAGGTCGCGAGCGGCGAGCTGTCACTGGTCAAGCTGCGCGAGAAGATCGAGGGCCGGCCGGCGCGTAAGCCGGGAGCAAAG
>DATBRX010000114.1:0-2643 GCA_036560085.1 Candidatus Limnocylindrales bacterium | reverse complement strand
GTGAACATCTCGAAGCCGGTGCGCAGGAAGTGATTGGTCCAGATCGTGCCTGCCGTGCCGGCGACCTCGTCGCGCAGGTCCATGCCGCCGCGGAACGTCCACGACACCTCGAACTGGCCGATGGCGCCGTTCTCGAACCTGATGAGCGCGACCGCGTTGTCCTCGTCGGCGATGGGATGGACCAGCGTGTCGGCGTGGCACATCACCTCGACCGGGCGCACGCCCTTGCCGACGTAGTTGCGGATGATCTCGACGCAGTGGCAGCCCAGGTCGACGATGGCACCCCCGCCGGTCAATCGGCCGTCCCAGAACCACGCTGAGTGGGGTCCGGGGTGGGTTTCGCGCGAGCGCACCCAGGTCACCTCGCCAATCGCCCCGGCGCGCACGGCTTTGACCGCTTTCAAAGTCTTGGGCGTGTAGCACAGATCCTCGAGGTAGCCCGCGAACACGCCCGCCTTCTCGACCGCGTCGAGCATGGTCTTCGCTTCCGCGGCCGTCCGACCCAGCGGCTTGGTGCACAGCACCGCCTTGCCGGCCTTGGCCGCCAGCTCGACCGCTTCCTGGTGCACGTAGTTCGGCAGGCCGATCACGACCACGTCGACATCGGGGTGATTCACCGCGGCGGCCATGTCCGTTGTCGACTCGGGCACGCCCCAGCGCTCGCAGAAGGCCTTGCCGCGCGCGGCGTCGCGCGACGAGACGATGCGCACCTGGTCGCGCGACCGCTGCGCGTGGAGCGTCATGGCGTAGAAGTCGCTGATGAACCCCGCACCGAGCATGGCCACCTGGTGCTGCTTCACGTGTCGCCCCTCCTCAGGCTGTGGCGCTGCCGGTGACCGCGAAGAGCTCCACCGGCTGATCGATCCCCTTCAGTGAATGGTTACCACGACTGACTGTCGTTAGGCCAGAGCCGAACAGAAGGCCATTGGTCGTGCCTGACACGAGCACCTCACCAGCGCCGGCCGCGGCCGCGACGCGGGCCGCGAGGTGGACCGCGACGCCGCGCACGTCGTCACCGGCAAGCTCAATCTCGCCGGTGTGCAGGCCAGCGCGCTGCTCGAGGCCCAGCTGGCGCACTCCGTCGGCCGTTTCCAGGGCACAGCGCACGGCGCGCGCCGGCGAATCGAATCGCGCCAGAACGCCATCACCCGTCGTCTGCACCTCCAGCCCGCGATGCCGCTCGAGTGCTCGCCGCAGCATGGCGTGGTAATCGGCCAGCAGCGCGCGCCACGCCTGGTCGCCCATCTCGCGCAGCCGCTCGGTCGAGCCCACGATGTCCGTGAAGAGGATCGTTGCCAGGACCCGCTCAGCGTCCGCGTCGGGCGTCTTGCCGTAGAAGCGCCGCCCCGTCCAGTCGACGCTCACCCACGGTTCGTCACCCACGACCCAGGCGTCGTGGCCCGGCGGGATCTCGAAGATATCGCCCGGCCCCACGTCGAGCGTCGAGCCGTCGCGCATCTCCGAATGGAGCCGGCCGCTGATCGTGTAGCCGACGTGATGGACTTCGCAGTAGTCGGTGCCGACGATCGGCTTGACGTCCTCCGACCAGCGAAAGCCCGGCGGGAAGGTCACCCGACCGAAGGCCGCGTCGCCCATCTCGACCACCTCGAGCCGGCCCCGGCCCACCGTTCGCAGCTCATCGGGCGAGCCCAGATTTCGCTTTTGGAGCTTTGCCACGTTCCGATTCTAGGATTGGGCGTATGAAGCGATCGATTTCAGTCCCCGGCGTCGGCCGCGTTTCCATCCAGCCAGATATCGCCACGCTGCGCTTGGGCGTGCTGGTCGTGCGTCAGACCGCGGCCGCCGCACGCGAATCGGCCGCCGCGACGATGACCGCGGTCCTCGAGGCGCTCAGCGCCAATGCCGTCGCCAAGAAGGACCTGCGCACGGCCCTCCTTTCGCTCAGTCCGGTCACCGATTACTCACCGGAGACCGGGCCGCGCGTCACCGGCTACCAGGCCGCCAACTCGGTCAGCGTCACCGTGCGCGATCTCACATCGGCGGGCGCCCTGATCGACGCCGCGCTCGCCGCCGGCGCGACCAGCATGGATGGGCTCGACTTCACCGTCGACGACCCGAGCGCGGCCGAAGAGCAGGCGCGCCAGCTCGCCATGGCCGACGCGAAGCGCCGCGCCCAGACCATTGCCGCCGCGTCGGGCGTGACCCTCGGCCCCGTGATCGGTGTGATCGAAGGCGATCGCGGCGGCGCGCCCGTGCCTTTTCCCGGGCCGCGCGCCATGGCGTTCAAGGCAGAGGCGGCCGACACCCCGGTCGAGGCTGGCAGCCAGGAGATAGTGGTCAGCGTCAGCGTTTCGTTCGCCATCGACGCCTGACATTCAGGCTCGACATCGCTCGAGACCCGCACCGATAATTAGCCCACGCCCGCGCCAGCGGGAGCGCGCCACCAGGGGATCGAGCGCGCGCACTCATTCGTCCGCTCAGGCAGAGCCATACCTGCGGAGAGCAATTGGCCGTTACGTCGGACAGCGCGGTTCGCCTCGACCATGTGGTCAAGAAGTTCGGCGACGTCGTTGCCGTAGACGGAATCGAGCTCGACGTGCGCGACGGCGAGTTCTTCTCGATGCTCGGCCCGTCCGGCAGCGGCAAGACCACGACGCTGCGCATGATCGCCGGCTTCGAGCT
>DATBRX010000113.1:0-3315 GCA_036560085.1 Candidatus Limnocylindrales bacterium | reverse complement strand
GCGTGGGCGCTGCGCCGCGTGGACGAAACCCGGCGCGAGGACTAGCCACCTCGCGCGCTCTTTGTTTCACCCGGGCGAAACAAAAGCCAAGTTAGGCAACAGACAGGCCTGAAACCGGCTCAAAGCTGGCCGAGCGTTATCAGCCACGAAACACGCGGGCAAGAAGAGGCTCAGCTTCGTGTCTTGTTGGCCGATACTTGCATCCCGGGAAACAACCGCGAGCTAGGCCGACCCATGGCGTTTCGCGATGATCGACTCGTGCGGGTCGCGCAACACGTAAAGCGCCGCGTAGCCCTCCAGCGGCAGCGCGGCCATGGTCCGGGCCATCCCCTCGATCTGCCGCTCGACGACGTCCTCGTCGACGACCCGGTCGGTCCGGCCGCGATTCCGATCGTGGTAGGCGCGCGGCGAGAGGTCGAACGCGATCGCCACGACCGGGATGCCGTGGCGCGCTGCCAGCGATCGGTACTTGCGCCGGTTCGCGGCGCGCAGCGAGGTCGCGTCGACCACCGTCGTCAGGCGCCGCTTCAGTCGGCCGGCGACCATCAGCGTCAGGATCCGGAAGGCATCAGCTGAGGCCGTCTGGTCGGCCGGGTCGTTCGCCAGCAGCCCGCGCAGGTGATCGGACGAGACGATCTCGACCGGGCTGAAGTGCGCCGCCGCGAAGGTCGACTTGCCCGCCCCCGCCGGCCCGATCAAAAGGACCAGCGCCGGGTCGGGGATGATGAGCACGGTGCTCGCGCTCACGTGCGCGTGTCAGCCCAGCGCACGTGCTACCAGGCCATCGAGGTCAAGCTTGCGGCCGGCGGCGGATGCGGCCTCACGTTCTGGCTGGGCCAGGCCTCGTTCGATGGCCGCGACTGTCCGCTCCTCCATCGCGTTCTCGACCGTATCCGCGTCTGACCCGATCTGCTCGCGCAGGTGCTGTGCCCCCGACAACGTCAAGGCCGCCTCCGCGAGTTCGCCGCGTGCGGCCAAGATGGCGGCGATTCCGCTCAGGTCTTCGGCGGCGATCTCCGTGAAATTCAGCACGTGGGCGAGTCGCAGGCTGGCCGCGAAATCAGCGCGTGCCCGGTCAAGATGTCCCTGGTCGACCCACGCCCACGCGCGATTCTCAAGGACGTGCGATTGGCTGCGTTCGTCGCCGCGGCCGGCGGCCAGCGCAAGCGCGTCGTCGAAGAATTCAATCGCGCCTGTGCTGTCGCCGTCTTCCAGCCGAGCGTAGCCCAGGTTCATTTGGGCCATGAGCAGTGCCCAATCGTCGCCGCTCGCGCGACCCGCGTCGGCACTTTGCTCCGTAAGCGTGCGAAACCGATCTCGATCGCCGGCGGCCGTTGCGGTCAAGCCCAGGATGCGCAGGACTCGCGCCGTTCTCGACGAATCTCCCAGCTCGGTCGAAATCGACAGGGCCTCCCTCGCCATCTGCTCGGCAAGCCCGAGGTCAAGTTGACGCTGGGCCAGGTGCGCCGCTCCCTCGAGCGCCCTGACGCGCAGGGTGTCGCGTTCCGGGCGTTGCCCAAGGGCCAGCTCGAACCAGCGCCGGCCTTCGTTCCAATGCCCGTGAATCCACCAGAACGTCGCAACAGCAGCGGCCAGCCTCAAAGCCAGCTCGCCGTCGCCGCCGGCGATCGCTCCCGACAACGCGCACCTGATGTTGTCGTTCTCCAGCTCCAACCGGTCGAGCCACACCTTTTGGTCTCCGCCCTCAAGGAGCGGCTCGGCACGCTCAGCTAGCTCGGCGAACCAGCGGCCGTGCCGGTGCGCAATGCCAAGGTCATCGGACTCGGCCAACCGAGCGGCCGCATACTCGCGTATCGATTCGAGCATCCCAAAGCGCTCGTTGACGTGATTGATCAGGCTCTTGTCGGCCAGAGACTGGAGCGTGTCGATGTCGGCCCCGCAGACATCCTCAGCAGCCTCGAGCGCCCAGCCGCCCGCGAAAACAGAGAGCGCCCGAAATAGCCGTTGCTCGGATACAGAAAGCAGGTCGTGCGACCACTCGATGGTCGCCCGCAAGGTGCGTTGTCGGGGGTCGGCATCGCGACCGCCCTTGAACAAGTCAAGACGGTCCGCGAGGCGAGCTGTGATCTGCGCGACGCTCAGCACGCTCGCCCGGGCGGCGGCGAGTTCGACGGCGAGGGGCAGGTTGTCGAGGCGTCGACACAGCTCCGCCGCCTCCGGACTAGGTGACAGGCCAGAACGCTCGGCAAACAATGTCACCGCCTCTGATCCTGCAAGTACCGGTACCGGGAATTCGGCTTCGCCGCCAATCCGCAGCACCTCTCGGCTGGTCGCCAGCACCGCCAGGTTGGGACACTTGCCGAGGAGCGCTGCGACTTCGGGCGCGGCGTCCACGAGTTGCTCGAGGTTGTCCAGCACGAGCAGCATCTGGCGCTCTCCAATGTGCTCGGAAAGGTCATCGCGGGCACCAATCGTTCGCACTATCTCGCCCATGACGAGCGTCGGATCGCGCAGCGCCGCGAGGTCTATCCAGAACACGCCGTTGCGGAATTCGGGCATGAGCGAGGCAGCCGTCTCGATTGCCAGTCTGGTCTTGCCAGTGCCGCCAGGCCCAGTCAGGGTGACGAGCCTGGCGCCGCCGAACAGCACGGCTTTGATGCCCGCGATCTCGCGCTCTCGGCCGATGAATGTCGACACCGATCGAGGCAGGTTCGTATTCGAGATCGTGCGCAGCGGTGGGAATGCTGTCCGTCCGAGCTGGTAGAGCCAGACCGGCTCGGGGAAGTCCTTGAGTCGGTGCTCGCCCAGGTCGGCTAATTCGGCGCGCGCGCCGACCAAGTCAGCTGTGGCCTTTGACATCAGCACCTGGCCACCATGACCTGCGGCTCCAATCCGCGCGCCCAGATGGAGGTCGAGACCGACATAGCCCTCGCCTGTCAAGTCCGGAAGGCCGGTGTGGATGCCCATTCGAACGGCGATCTGGCCGCCCGCCAGTGCCGCCTGGCCGTCTTCGGCCGCGATCACGGCGTCCGCGGCATTGGCGAATGCGACCAGCAGCGCATCGCCCTGCGTGTCGACCTCGACACCACCGTGCTTCGCAAAGGCGTCGCGCAATAGTCGGCGATGTCCGGCCAAAGCTTCGGCATACCCGGCCTCCAACTTACGCAGGAGCCTGGTCGACCCCTCTATGTCGGTGAACAAGAGGGTCACGGTGCCGCTTGGCAGGCGCTTAGACATGCGGGTCAGTCAGGCCGCCGACTCAGCTCCAGCCGACAGCCGCAGCCACTCCCCGAGCGGGCGGATCTCGTCGAGCCGGTCGGCCAGCTCGGGATCGAGCGCTGCGGCTGCGGCCAG
>DATBRX010000112.1:0-8793 GCA_036560085.1 Candidatus Limnocylindrales bacterium | reverse complement strand
GTCAGCGGTGACGACGATGTCCAGGTCAAGCGAGCCATTCATCCGGCCGTGAAAAACTGCGATCGACTTGCGGACCGATAGCCCGCCAGCAGATCTGGTGAGCACGACCTCCGACTGACCTGTCGATTCGACCCCCCACTCGCCGTCGATGAAGTCGCCGACTTCGACGCCTGTCGAATCGAGGACTCGCACCAGCCCGCTCCGTCGCTCGTGGTCGTCGTAGACGAGGAACTTGGCGAGACCCTCTTCCTTCGTCGTGTAACCCTCATGTGGGCTGAGCGGCTTCGTCTTCTTGGCCGTGGCCGCCGCCTCCGCCTCGCGCAGCTTGGCGTGGTATGCCTCCGGCCGGCGGCGCATCACCGACGCCAGCGCGACGCGCGACGCGCGGAGGTCCCACGCGCTGATCCCGCCGCCTTCAGCAGGATCGACGAGCACCGTCTGCCCAACAGTCCCGACGAGCACCTCGTCGCGGCCGTCGAGGTCGTAGTCGGCCACGCCACTCGCGGCCGCCGAGCCCAGGACCAGGTCTTCCGCGGCGATCAACTCGGCGAGTGTCGCCATGCGCATGTGCACCAGGTAGATGCCACCGAAGAGGCCGTGCCAGTAGCAGTCGTTCGACTGGCCGCGATACAGGTGGTCCAGGGCCCGGTCGCGTAGCGCACCTTCAGGCATCGCCTCGACCGCGGCGGACACGCGCAGCATCAGCTTGTGCAGGTCGTTGACCTCGCGATAACGCGCCGCGAAGTTGCGCCACATGCCGCCGCGCAGGAAGCGCGCCGCCGGTGCGCCCTCCTCGACCGCGTCGTGGAGGAGTTTGCCGAAAATCGGTGCCTCATCAGCAGGCAGCACCCATTCGGTCATCTCGACGTACGAGGCCGTGGGCACGTAGATCCGACCGATCGGTGGGTGGGAGCGCATCCAGTCGGACGGGGTGACCGTGGTCAGCCAGTCGGAGTTTTCCTCCAGGGCGCTGAAGCACCGCTCCACCCATTGCTCCTTGCCCCAGCTCAATTCGTCGGTGCCCGGCCAGCCGCCGAACTTCTCGCCGTCGTCGCCCATGGTCCCCAGGCGATCGCCGGCCTCGGTCGCTGCCGCGCGCAGGTACGCGATCAGTTCGGGCACCGGCTGCCACGGGATCCGGTAGCGGAGGCCCTTCTCCGTGCCGAAGATGGTCAGCAGCCGGCCCTGGTCGTCGGTCGTGTAGGTGCCCCACATCTCGTCCTCCGGCACCGACGCACCACGCAGGTGGTTGTCGTCGAGAACGGTGTAGGCGTAGCCGGCATCGACGAGCGCGGTTGGCAGTGACGGCTCCCAGACGCGCTCCGCGAGCCAGGCGCCGCGCGGCACAACGCCGAATCGCCGTTCCAGATCTGAGCGCATCCGCGTCAGCTGGCCCAGCCGGTCGCGGTCGGGCAGCGCGGCGAGGATCGGCTCGAAATGGCCGCCGCCCACGATCTCCACCTGGCCGCGGTCAACCAGTGCCCGTAATCGGTCGATGAAGTCAGGCTTGTTCGCGTCGAGCCACTCGAGCAATGGCGCCGTGTAGTGCAGCGCCACGCGGACGCCCGGGTGACGCTCCAGGGCACCGACCATGGGCTCGTAGGCGCGCTCGTAGACCTCGCCGATGACCCAGCCGAAATTGCCCACCGGCTGGTGGTTGTGGAGGATGAGCGCGAGCGAGATGCGCGCCGTCATTGGGGCGCGGCCGTTACGTGGAAGACGAGGCTCGTCCGGCTGCGGCGGGTTGCTCGACCGCGGCGCCGTTGTCGGCCGCTGGCAGGTACAGCTGCTCGACGTACTCCTGGAGCATGCGCGTGGTCGAGAACTGCCACATGGTCGTGGCCATCGCGGCCTTCATGACTTCCAGCCAGCGCGTGGGCACGCCGTTGGCGTCGCGCTCGTAGAAGCGCGGCACGATCTCCGTCTCGAGCAGGCGGTAGAGGTCCTGTGCATCGGCCCAGTCCTGGGCGCCTTCGTCGGCGGTCGTCTGGCGCGATCCGATTGCCCAGCCGTTCGAACCGTCGTAGCCCTCGTCCCACCAACCGTCCAGGACCGAGCAGTTGACGATGCCGTTCATGGCCGCCTTCATGCCACTCGTGCCACTCGCCTCGAGCGGACGGCGCGGGTTGTTCAACCAGACGTCAACGCCGCTCACGAGGTAGCGCCCGACGCGGATGTCGTAATCCTCCAGGACGAAGACGCGGTGGTCGAACTTCGGTGCGCGGCTGCGCGTGAAGATGTCCTGGATGACGCGCTGGCCGGGCCGGTCGGCGGGGTGTGCCTTGCCGGCGTAGACGATCTGGACGGGCCGCTCAGTGTTGAGCAGGATGCGCGCCAGGCGCTCCTCGTCGGAAAAGATCAGGGACGCGCGCTTGTAGGTCGCGAACCGTCGCGCGAACCCGATCGTCAGCACGTCCGGGTTCAGCGCCTCGTTCAACTCCTCGAGCACCTGGGGCGCCTCGCCGTGGCGCGCGAACTGCGACTGCAGGCGGCGCCGGCAGAAGTACGCCAGCTCGAGCTTCTGGCGGCGATGCGCATCCCACAGCTGGGCGTCGGGGATCTTCGCGACTTCGTTCCAGAAGGGCTTGGTCTGCTGGTCGAGGTTATCGAGGTCGGCGCCCAGTGATTCATACAGGGCGCGCGCGGGACCGCCGATCCAGGACGGAGGGTGAACGCCGTTGGTGATGCCCAGGATGGGCTCCTTGACGACGCTCGACCAGGTCGTGTTGGCCGTCTGCGCATGGAGGTGCGACACCGCGTTCGCGCCGTTGGTGGTGCGCAGCGAGAAGGCCGTCATGTCGAACTGGCTGGCGTCGTTGTCCGTGCCGCGGCCACGTTCCAGGACGCGCTCGAGGTCCAGGCCCGAGCCTTCAACGAGGGGAGCGGCCAGCCGGCGTAGAAGCGCAGCGTCGAACCGCTCGTTGCCCGCGGAGACCGGCGTGTGGATGGTGAAGACGGCGTTGCTCCTGACACGCTCCAGGGCATCGTCCATGGACATGCCGGCGACCATCAGCTCGCGCGTGCGCTCGACGAGCATCAGCGCTGAGTGGCCTTCGTTGAGGTGCCACGCCCGCGGCTCGATCCCCAGTGCGCGCAGTGCGCGGGTCCCGCCGACGCCCAGGACGATCTCCTGGTGGAGGCGCATCTCGCGCCCGCGCACGTACAGGATGTGAGTGATCGGCCGGTCGGCCTCGTCGTTGTCGGGGATGTCCGTGTCGAGCAGGAGCAGAGGCACTCGGCCCACATCGGCCAGCCAAACCGCGCACCACACCGTGCGCCCGGGCAGCTCGACGCCGACGCGCAGCGGACCGCCGTCCTCGCCGGCCACGCGCTTGACCGGCAGGAGGCGCGGGTCGAAGTCGGGATAGGCGTGTTCCTGGTGGCCGTCGGCATCGATGGTCTGGCGGAAGTAGCCATGGCGATAGAAGAGACCGACACCGACGAACGGGATGGCCATGTCGCTGGCCGCCTTCAGGTGGTCGCCGGCGAGCACGCCCAAGCCGCCCGAGTAGATGCCCAGCGACTCGTGCAGGCCGTACTCGGCGCAGAAGTAGGCGACCGGCCCATCGAGCTTGGCGCCGTGCTCGCGGTCGAACCAGTGCCCCGCCCCGTTCTCCATGTACCGGTCGAAGCCATCGAGCAGCGTCCGGTACTCGGCCATCAGATCGACGTCGTCGAGGATCTCCGACCAGTCGCGCTGCACCTGGACCAGCGGCACCGGGTTGCGATAGCGCAGCCACGAGCCGACGTCGATGCGCCGGAAAAGGACGCGCACCCGCGGGTGCCACATCCAGTAGTGGTTGTACGCGAGCCGGTTCAACCCTTCGAGCTGAGGGGGTAGTCGGACGCCCTGCGGCGGCAGGGTTGGAATGTCGATCCTTTGAGGCACGGGAGGGAGATGCTAGCGCACGTCGATTGGCGTCGTAAACCGGTTCAGCATGCTTCGCGCCGCCCCGGCCGTTGCTTCGCGCGACTCCATGACGCAGCTATGGTCAACGAGCCGCTTAGTGGGGCGCCTGCCGGCCGATCAGCCGCCCGAGACAGTTCCGCAACCGGTTGCTCACGCTCAGCTCGGGCTCATCAGCGCCACAAACCTCGCGCGCCCGACGCGTTAGCCCGCTTCGTGACGATAGTGGTGTCACGCGACATGGTTGGCCTTAAGGACCGCCCCGTTGGCCCAGTTAGCATCGGCCGGTCATGCACATCGCCATGGTCGCCTCTGAATGTGAGCCGTACGCCAAGACGGGCGGCCTGGCCGACGTGGTTGACGCGCTCTCGCGGGCGTTGGGCGAACTGGGCCACGAGGTCGACGTTTACCTGCCCCGCTACCGCGGCATCGAGCTGCTGCCGAACACCGACAGCCTCGAGCTCGAGGTGCCCATGGGTACGGGCATCGTGCATGTCGCGCTGCACAGCGCGCAGGCGCGGGGCTACCGCCTGCGCCTCGTTGATCATGGGTACTCGTTTGATCGCCCCGACTACTACGTCGTCGAACCGGGCGTAGGCCCCGACTACCCCGACAACGGCTGGCGCTTCACACTGCTCGGCCGCGCGGCGCTGGAGACGATGCGCGTCGAGAGCCGCGTGCCAGACGTGCTCCACGGCCACGACTGGGAAGCCTCGCCCGCGATCCTGGGCCTCGTCCACGGCTATAGCTCGCTCGCGGCCTTCAGCAACGTCACGACGGTGCTGACGTGCCACAACCTCGCCTACCACGGCTGGGTACCGCGCTCGGAGGCCGCTCTGCAGCTGGACCTGCCGCAGTCCGTCGGTGGTCCGGATGCCGTGGACCTGCTGCGTGAAGGGCTCATAGCCGCGGACCTGGCGACGACGGTCAGCCCCACGTTCGCGCGCGAGGCGCTCGAGGGATCGGTCAGCGAGGGCGTGACCGATGTCCTCCGCGCCGGCGCCGCACAGGGCCGCTACCTGGGCATCATTAACGGCCTCGACAACGAGCTCTGGGATCCGGCGACGGACACCGATCTACCCGCCCGGTTCTCGGCAACGGACCTGGCCGGCAAGCAGACGTGTCGATCGGAGCTGTGCACGGAGCTGGGACTCGATCCGGACGGCCCCGTCCTGGCGATGGTCAGCCGGCTCGACCCACAGAAGGGCTTCGACCTTCTCGCGGACGCGATGCCGGAGCTGATCAGCATGGGCGCTCGGGTGTGCATCCTGGGCACCGGCGACAAGCGCCTGGTCGATCACCTCAAGTGGCTGTCGGGCGAAAACCCGGCACGATTGGCGGTGGTCGATCGGTTCGATCGTGCTCTGGCGCGGCGCATGTATGCCGGCGCAGACTCATTCCTGATGCCATCGCGTTTCGAGCCGTGTGGCCAGAGCCAGATGATCGCGATGCGCTACGGCACGCCGCCCATCGTGCGTTTCACGGGCGGGCTGGTCGACACCGTGATCGATGCCGACTACCGGCCTGAGACGGGCACGGGCTTTGGCTTTGGCCCGGCCGAGCCCGCGGCATTGGTCCAGGCAGTCGGCCGGGCCATGGCCGCATACGCTGATCGCGATCGCTGGGCGGCTATCCAGCAGCGCGCGATGGCGACCGACTTCTCGTGGCGCGGCCCCGCCCAGGAGTACGTGGCCGCCTATCGCCGGATGCTCGGCCTGCGCTAACGTTCTCCGCCATGGGACTGCTTGAAGGTAAGAAGGCGCTCATATTCGGCGTCGCCAATGACCATTCGATCGCCTGGGGCATCGCCAAGGCGTTGCATGAGCAGGGTGCGTGGATCGGCTTCTCGTCGATCGAGATGCTCCTGGAGAAGCGAGTCCGGCCTCTCGCCGAGTCGATTGGGTCAACGTTTGTCGAGCCGTGCGACGTCCAGAAGGACGACGACATCGAGCGCGTCTTTTCGCGCTGGCAACGAGAGCAGGGGTCGCTCGACATACTCGTCCATGCGCTGGCATTTGCGCGGCGCGAGGACCTGGACGGCCGTTTCGTCGACACGTCGCGCGACGGCTTCACGCTCGCCCTCGACGTGAGCGCCTACTCCATGGTCGCGCTGGCTCGCGCGGCCGCACCCCTGATGTCGAACGGCGGCTCGATGATGACGCTCAGCTACTACGGCGCCGAGAAGGTCGTCGCGAACTACAACGTGATGGGTGTCGCGAAGGCGGCGCTCGAAGCGTCGGTGCGCTACCTCGCGGCCGACCTCGGTCCGCAGAGCATCCGCGTCAACGCGATTTCTGCTGGCCCGATTCGGACCCTCGCCGCGAGCGGCATCGCCGGCTTCAAGCAGATGTATGGCAGGTTCAAGGACATCGCGCCCATGCGCCAGAACATCTCCATCGACGACGTCGGCGGCACGGCCGTGTACCTGGCGAGCGACCTGTCGCGCAACGTGACCGGCGAGACCGTCTACGTCGACGGTGGCTTCAACGTCCTCGGGGTGCCGACACCCGAAGAATGAGTCGCTTACCCAGCCTGGGGCCGCGCGGCGAAGGCTGGGTCGCGCTCCAGCTGCTGCTCCTGCTCGCGATCGTCGCCGCGGCCATGGCACTGCCGCTGCCCGTTGGTGATTCCGTGGAGCAGGTCGCACGGGTGGTCGGGCTGGGTGCTCTGGTCGGTGGCCTCGTCGTCTTCGCCCTGGGCATCGTGACGCTGGGCAGCTCGCTCAGTCCGCTGCCTGCCCCACTGCCTTCGGCCGAGCTGGTCGAGCGCGGTATCTACCGATTCATCCGCCATCCCATCTATACGGGCCTTGTCCTGGCGGCACTGGGTGGGTCGGTCTACACGGTGTCGCCGCTGGCCGTGGGCCTGACCGCGCTGCTGGCTGTTGTGCTGGATCTCAAGGCGCGGCGCGAGGAAGCGTGGCTGCGTGAGCGCTTCGCCGGCTACGCCGCGTACGCCGCGCGTACCAAGAGGTTCATCCCGGGCCTGTACTGAATGCCCACTTTGACGAGTCAGCCCAGTGACTGAGTCACCGGTTGCCAAGGAGTTGACTCGCAGCCCGCGGATCAGGCGTTTCGCAAGAGCAGGCGGCGGTCAGTCGGGCTTGGTTTCGGCCTCGATGGCCACGGTGCCGATCGATGACCATTCGCGCGGGCGCGCCGCGGCTGGTCGCCACTCCACGTCCGCGTCGGGCACTTCGATCTTGCCGTCGAAGAGCGCGTCGAAGGTGTCGCCGTCGATCCGCTCCTGATGGACCAGGTACACGCCGATCCGGCGCAGCTGGTCGAGATGGTCGATGAGCGTCTGGCGCGCGGCCGCGTACGCGTCATCCAGGATGGCCGCGATCGCGCGGGTGGCCGCGCCCTGCAGCTCGCTCGGCAGCGAGGCGTCGCGCTTGGCCGCGAAGAAGGAAAGCGTGCCGCGGCCGGACGAGCCGGCGGCGTTCGCCTCATCGGCCTTGGGATCGCGGCCCATGCCCCAGCGGTTGACCATCGAGGTCGCGATCTGTGTCGCCTTCTCGAAGTCGTTGGCGGCGCCGGGGGTCACTTCCTGGAAAAGCAGCTCTTCAGCCGCCCGCCCGCCCATGAGGGCCACGAGCCGGGCGCGCAGGTCAGACTCTGCCGGTAGGTCGTTGTCCTCCTGGGACGAGACCGTCACGCCCAGCGCGTCGCCATGCGCAAAGAGGCTGATCTCCTCGACGCGGCGCGAGTCGCCGTGCACCTTGCCGCAGATGGCGTGACCGACCTCGTGGGCCGCGATGATCGCCCGGTCGCGCTCGTTCATGGAGCGGCGCCGGCCGGTGCCCACGGCGACCTTCAGCCAGCCCGCGTGCATGTCGTCGTTCGTGACTGTCGCGGATCCACGCCGCGCGGCCATGATCGCCGCCTCATTCAGTAGATCGGCCAGCTGCGCGCCGCTGAAGCCGTATGTCTTGCGCGCCAGGGCTTCCAGGTCCACTTCGGGCGCGAGCGGCTTGCCACGCGCGTGAACTGCAAGGATCGCTTCGCGGCCGGTGACGTCAGGCAGGCCGACGTGGACCTTGCGCGAGAAGCGCCCCGGCCGGAGCAGCGCCTCGTCGAGGATGTCGAGCCTGTTGGTCGCCGCAATGACCACGATCTCGCCGGACGTGCCGAAGCCGTCAAGCTCGACCAGCAGCTGGTTGAGCGTCTGCTCGCGCTCCTCGTGCGAGTTGGCCCCGCCGCGCGCCTTGCCCAGCGCGTCGAACTCGTCGATGAAGATGACCGCCTTGCCCAGGCGCTTGGCCTGCCCGAACAGGTCGCGCACACGGCGCGCACCCGTGCCCACGTACTTCTCGACGAAGTCCGAACCGGACGCGTGGAGGAAGGGCACCCCCGCCTCGGTCGCGACCGCGCGCGCGAGCATCGTCTTGCCCGTGCCGGGCGGGCCGTACAACAGGATGCCGCGCGGCACGTTTGCGCCGAGCGACCGGAAGCCGTCGGGGTGGCGCAGGAACTCGATGGGCTCGGCCAGCTCGAGCTTGGCTTCGTCGCAGCCCGCCACATCGGACAGGTGCACCGGGCGGCTCGACCCACTCGGTGCGGCGGCCACCTTGCCCGGGACGGGTAAACCACTCGCCGCCGAGCGCGGAGTGGCAGGCATGATGGCCGAGAATCTGCTGCCCCGGCGACCCAGCACCGGCAGCCGATCGCGGGCGCTGTAGATGAATGAGACCGCGACGCCGGCGACCAGAACGAGCAGGCCAATGCCGATGGCGTCGCGCAGCGGGTCGCCGGCGGGGGCTGTGGCGCTGGCCTTGATGGCGGCGTGGGCCGCCGGTGTCAGGAGGTCGTCGTAACCGAGCGTCTGGAGCGCGGCCGCGGCGTCGCCGACCGAGCCGTTGAGCGTGATCGCGACGTATGCGCCGT
>DATBRX010000111.1:0-2363 GCA_036560085.1 Candidatus Limnocylindrales bacterium | reverse complement strand
CCTGTATTGGTTGTACGTACGCGCACGCGAGAAGCGCGGCAAGGTGCGCTTCGACGATCCCCAGCCGACTCTCCTCGCGACCAACGCCGACGGCACGTACACCTACCCGCCCAACGCGCCCTACTGCCCGACGCACCACCTGGTCTATCCGCCGACCGCTCACGAATGCGACATCGATCGCGGCGACCTGCTGGTGCGCTGCCCCGTTGACGACACCGTCCGACCGGCCGGCCAGCAGCTGTGCCGCTCATGTGGAACCCGCTACCAGCTCGGCGCGTCGCTGGCTCCAGTGGTCGTTCGCAAGCGTGGCACTCCCCCAGCCGGTGGCGCCGCGGTCGCTTAGGGAGTCGCGGGGTTCATGACACTGGCGAAACTCTCCTATTACGCCTTCGATGTCGGCACCGTGCTGGCATTCATCGGCTTCCTGCTGCTGATCGTGCATACGACGCTGCTCGCCGCGGGTCGGCGGCAGACGTTCGCCGCAGCCGGAGCAGGCGGCAGGACCGTGACCATCGGCCAGTCCGGACCATCGGCCACCTCCGCCGGCTCGATCGGCCAGGCCTTCATCTGGGCGTCAACGATCCTGCTCGCGGTCGGGCTCATCGTGCGCGCCTATCTCGTCGGCCGCGGCCCGTGGGGCAACCTGTACGAGTTCAGCGTCGCCTTCGCTTTCGGCGTGATGGCGGGCTACCTGTACCTGGGCCGGCGTTACCCCATTCGTGCCATCGGGTTCCTGCCGATTGGCGTGGCGGCTTTCCTGCTGGGCTACGCGTTCACGCTGCCGCAGGACATCAGCCCGCTTGTGCCGGCCCTCGACAACCCGCCGCTCCTCACGATCCACGTCGCGATGGCGATGATCAGCTACGGCATCTTCGCGGTGAGCTTCGGCGCGGCCGTGGGGTATCTGGTCCAGGGCCGCGAGAACAGGGTCAGCTGGCTGCCGAGTGCCAAGGTGCTTGACGAGGTCGCGTATCGCGCGGTGATCATCGGCTTCCCGATCTTCGCGACGCTGATCGTCCTGGGCTCATGGTGGGCCGCGATCGCGTGGGGCCGCTACTGGGGCTGGGATCCCAAGGAAACCAGTGCGCTCGTCACGTGGCTCATCTACGCCGTGTATCTCCATGCCCGCAGCCAACGCGGCTGGGCTGGTCGGCCCGCGGCGCTGATACTGGTGATCGGCTTTGGGGCGGTGCTCTTCACATACCTTGGCGGCAATCTGTTCTTTGGGGGTCTCCACTCTTATAGCGGGCTCTAGGGCCCAATCGAGGCAAATCGTGGCAGCACGACGAATCGGCATCCTGACCGGCGGCGGCGACGTCCCGGGACTCAACTCGGTCATCAAGAGCGTCGTCTACAACGCGACGGAAATCGGGTGCGAGGTCTTCGGCATCCGGCGCGGCTGGGAGGGCTTGACGCACATGCGCCGGGCGGAGGCACTGTCCGCCGGCGGGCGGCTGGATCCGGACTACATCCGGCCGCTCGACAGGGTCAACACGCGGACCATCGACCGCTCCGGCGGGACCATGCTCCACACCAGTCGTACGAATCCCTCGCGGATGCCCGCGCGTCGTCTGCCGGCCGCGCTCACGCCGGAGCGCGCGGCGCAGATGCAGGTCAGCGACGACATCTATGACCTGACGCCGCTCGTCGTTGACAACATCGAGTACCTGGGCCTCGACTACCTCGTGACGATTGGTGGCGACGACACGCTCTCGTACTCCAAGGTGCTCGACCGCGTCGGGGTGCCGCTGATCGCGATCCCCAAGACGATGGACAACGACGTCCAGGGCACCGAGTACTGCATCGGCTTCTCGTCGGCGATCACCCGCGCCAAGGAGCTGATCACGCGCCAGCGCACGACCCTGGGCTCGCACGAGCGCATCGGCGTGTTCCGCATCTTTGGCCGCGACGCGGGCTTTTCCGCGCTGTACACCGCATATGTCACGTCCGCGCGCTGCGTCATCCCGGAAGCGCCGTTCGACCTCGCGCGGCTGATTGACGTGCTCGTCGAGGACAAGCGCGCCAACCAATCGCGCTACTCCTTCGTCATCGCTTCGGAAGGCGCGATCTGGCAGGGTGGGGCGTTGGCCGAGGTCGGCGAGACCGACTCGTTCGGGCACCGCCATAAGGTCGACGTCGGCGAGGCGCTGGCCGACGAGATCAAGAAGCGGTCGGGCGAGGAAGCCGTCTCGTCCGAGCTGACCTATGACCTGCGCAGCGGCGATCCCGATTCACTGGACACGATGGTCGCGATCACCTTCGCCAACATCGCGGTCGACCTCATCCGCGAGGGCGGCATCACCGGCCGCATGATCGCGGTGCAGGACGGCAAGTACACCCACGTGCCCATCCCGGAGCCGGGC
>DATBRX010000110.1:0-5142 GCA_036560085.1 Candidatus Limnocylindrales bacterium | reverse complement strand
GCGCCCAGGACGTCCGCGACCTCGGTGTTCCATTGCACCTTGATCTTGGGATTCTCCAGGGCGCGATCCTGCATGATCTTTGAGCCGCGGAACTTGTCGCGGCGGTGGAGCATCACGACCTCGGTCGCGAATCTCGTGAGGAAGGTCGCCTCTTCGAGCGCCGTGTCGCCGCCGCCCACGACCGCGACCTTCTTGCCGCGGAAGAAGAACCCGTCGCACGTCGCGCAGGCGCTGACCCCGCGGCCGCGCAGCCGCGTCTCGTTCTCAAGGCCCAGCCACAACGCTGACGCGCCGGTGGCCACGATCACCGAATCACCTGTGTACTGCTTGCCTTCCGCCCACAGCCGGAACGGACGCTGGCTGAAGTCGACCTTCTCAACATCGACATCGACAAAGCGCGTGCCGAAGCGCTCGGCCTGCTCGCGGAACTTCTGCATCAGCTCCGGGCCTTGCACACCCTCCGGGAAGCCGGGGTAGTTCTCGACATCGCTCGTGATCATCAGCTGGCCGCCCGGCGCGTAACCGCCGATGACGATGGGCGCCAGATTGGCCCGCGCGGCGTAGATGGCCGCGGTCAGGCCGGCCGGGCCCGAGCCGACTATGACGACTTTGGCATGATTGTTACCGTCGCCGTCAGGGGAGGCGCCGTTGCCGCTGGGCTGCTGGCTGATGAGACGCTCACTCGTGGCGTCGGCCGGCGCGCCGTCGTCGACGATCGAGATGCTCGGAAAGCCGAGCTTGGTGCTGTCCATCTCCCTCAACTTTAGCAGGGCTGCATACTCCCCGGGAGTATCTATCCGACCTTGGTCAGGTCGAGCGGTGACGGGTCGCCCAGGGCGCGTACCTGCGGGATAACGTCGCGGCCGATGAGCTCGAGCTTGGACAGGTCCCACACGTTGCGCACGGAGAAGATCGTGTGGTGCGTGCCTGCCTCGGCCCAGTTGCCCAGCCGCTCGACCAGGCCGCTCGGCGTGAGTGAGCCCTGCCGGCCGTCCGGGGTGATCGACACGCTCGAAAGGTTTGTGCGCTCGATGGTGTTGTAGTCGCGGCCTACGTCGGCGCAGTGCTCGGCCAGAACAGAGAACTTGTGGCGCAGCATGTCCGGCGCACCAAACACGTTGCACGCGTCCGCGTAGCGCGCGACCAGGCGGAGCGTGGTTCGCTCACCGCCGCCGCCGACCAGGATGGGGACGCGCGGCCGCGACAGGACCTGCGGCGAGTTCATCAGCCGGGTGGCGCGAACGGTCTTGCCCGTGAATGCGCTGCCTGGCTCGCCCGCGCCCGTCCACGCCTGGTGGGCCATCTTGAGGGTGTCCTCCAGCGCTCGGAATCGGTCGGTCAAATCGGGAAAGGGAATTCCCAGGGCGCGCGCCTCCTCCACGTTCCACGCCGCACCGATGCCGAACCAGGCGCGGCCCTCGCTCAGCACGTCGAGGGTCGTCGTCGATTTGATCCAGACGCCCGGGTGACGGTAGGGGACGGCACCGACCATCAGCCCCAGCCGAGCCCGCTGCGTGTGGGCGGCCATGAAACCGAGGGCGGTCGTGCCCTCCAGCATCGGCTCCTCGATCTCGCCCACGCTGCGGATCTGGAATAGGTGGTCCATGACCCAGATCGAGTCGAAGCCGGCGTCGTCGGCTGCGCGACAGAGGCGCGCCAGGGTTGGGCCGATCTGGGCGTCACCGCCCGGCCAGGAAAAGGAGGAGATCTGGAGGCCGATCTTCATGACGGATGCCGAGGCTACTTGAAGAGGTCCATCTCCGTGGGCATGACCACCTCGCGCACAACTGACGGCTCCGACTGACCGCGGTTATAGAACTCGACCCCCCGCACCAGCACGACCGGCTGGTTGCTCGATTTGCCTGCGGCGAGCTCGGCGGCGCTGGCGATCTCATCGGCGATGGCGACGATCGTGGAATGCATGATCCGGCCGTCGGCGTCGGGCGTGTCGCGCAGATCGATCAGCGGCTCGATCCCGGCCACGCCCAGCGCGACATCCATGATGCCGAAGCGCCACGGGCGGCCGAACGAGTCGCTGATGATGACCGCCGGCGCCTGGTCGGAGGGCAGGTCCAGCAGGGCAGGGAGGCGGTCGCGAATGTCGCGGGCCGACTGATCGGGGTCATCAGGCAGCAGCGTCACGATGTCCTTCTGGCCCGTGTTCGAGGCATCGACGCCGGCGTTGGCGCACACGAACCCGTGATGCGTGCGGCTGACGACGATGCCGCGTTCGAACTTCAGGACTTCCTTCGATTCCCTGAGCACCACTTCCACCTGGCGCGCGTCGCGATCCCATTGCTTGGCGAAGTCGATCGCTTCCTGTCTTGGGGTGATGGTGGTCAGGTCGACCAGCTTGCCTTCTGCCTTCGAGACGATCTTCTGGGTGACGACGAGGACGTCTGTGCGGCGCGGCGCGAGGTCGTTCTGCGCCGCGGCCAGCTCCCACCAGGCCTGGGCGATCAGCGCGGGCAGATCGTCACCCGGCTGGACCTCGGGCAGCGGCGGCAAGGGGACGACGGTGATGGTCGGCATCAGGCGACCTGCATGGCCAACAGCGCCTGGCCGCGATGCTCCAGGTCGAGGACCGTTGCGGTGTCGAGCCGCTCTAGGTCGTCCGGCGTATCCAGGTCGAAGGCGAGCGCGGGATCGTGCACCAGCTGGACGGTCGCGTCGGCCAGGGCCGCGGCGCGCAGGTGCGCCTCGAGGCTGGCCTCGCCGAACTGGGGGTCGATGAGCGTGGGCGGGCTGACGAGCAGGGCGTTTGTGCCGCCGCGCGCATCGGCAGGAGCGACGACGACCAGGGCGTGGCCCTGGCCGGCGGCGAGTGCGGCGTCGGCACCGTCGAGCAGCCGATCGAGCGCCGCGGTGTCGAGCAGCGGCAGGTCGGCGGGCAGCATCAGCACCGCGGTCGCGCCCAGATCGACGGCCGCGTCCCGGGCCTCACGTAAAGCCGCGTTCAGCCCGCCCTGGCGCGGCTCGGTCAGGACTGTCAGCGCCGGTTGTGCGCGCCGCGCCAGCTCCCCGGTGGCGGCGTCGCCCGTGACGAGATAGACGCGCTGAGCCTGCGGCCACGTCGCGAGGACGTCGAGCGTCCGCGCCAGCAGCCCCAGGACGAGGGCGCCGCGCTCTTCCGCATCGAGCGCCTGGCCCAGCCGGCTCTTGCCGGAGTCGGCTCCGCGCAGCGGCACGACCACGTGAACGCGGGACAGGTCGCCAATCACGGCGCGATGGTAGCCGCGTCCTATTGCCGTCCGAGCGCGAGCAGCTCCTCGGCGAGGCGGCGACGCGCGTCCGGCGAGGCGATCAACGTGTTCGTGACGAGCGCTCGCATGCCGGTGCGTGCGACCGCTTCTTCGTGTCCAGCGTCGGTGTTGTCCAACACGAGCACGTCAATCAGGCCCGGGTACGTGGCGGCGTAATAGGTCGCCAGCCCGGCGGCGGTCGCTGGTCGGTGGGCCAGCGACACGAGCATGTCCGCCGCCGGTCCGCGCACCGCGGCGCCGCCCACGATGGGGCTGACCGCGACGATCGGCGCCGGGGCTTCGAGCAGACGCGCAAGCAGACCGGGCACGGCCAGGATTGGGCCAACGCTGACGAACGGATTGGACGGCGCGATCACGATGAGGTCGGCACCACCGATGGCCTGGATCACCTCCGGCGTGGGTCGGGCGTCGGCCGCTCCGGAAAAGCGCAGCTCGAGTGCCTCGTCGGCGTGGTGACGGCGCACGAAGTACTCCTGGAAATCGAGCCAGCCGTCGGCTGTGCGGACGGATGTCCGAATCGGTGAATCGGACATCGGCAGCAGCTTGGCGCGCACGCCCAGCGTGCTCGCAAGAGTCGCCTCGACGTCGGTCAGGCGCTCCCCGCCGCGTACGGCCGCAGTGCGCAGCAGGTGCGTCGCCAGGTCGCGATCGCCCAGCTTGAACCAGGTCGGCGCCCCGTAGCGCTGCAGCATCTCCGCCCCGGACCAGGTCTCGTCGAGTACCCCCCAGCCCGTGGCGTCGTTGGCCAGGCCGGCCAGCGTGTACATGATGGTGTCCAGATCGGGCGACACGAGCAGCCCGTGCAGCTCGAGGTCGTCCGCGGTGTTGACGATGACGCTCAGCGAGACCTGATCGCCGAGCAGCTCGAACCCGTGCGCCATGCGCGCGCCGCCGAACCCACCGGCCAGAACAAGGACCTTCATCTCACCGACTATATGTCCCGTGAGCGTTCAAGCCACCGACCTTGTGACCGGCGCCTTTGGCTACACCGGCAGCCGGATTGCCGAGCGGCTGCTCGCGCGCGGCCGAGCGGTGCGCACTTTGACGCGGCGGACGGCCGTCGACCATCCGCTCGCGACGCGCGTCGAGAGGTTCCCCTCGGCATTCGACGACGCGAACCTGGATGGCGCGCTCGCCGGTGTCGATACGCTGTACGTCACCTACTGGATGCGCTTCCCGCGCGGCGGCGCGACCTGGGACGAGCTGGTCGCCAACGTCGCGCGTCTCGCCGGTGCCGCGCGGCGCCAGGGCATCCGGCGTCTGGTCTATATCAGCGTCAGCAACGCCAGGCCCGACTCGACCACGGCCTACTTCCGCGCCAAGGCGGCCGCCGAAGGTCGCATCCGGGCTGCCGGCACTGGCGCGATGTCTGTTGCGATCGTGCGGCCCACGTTGCTCTACGGCCCATCCGACATCCTCATCAACAACATGGCCTGGTCGCTGCGCCGCCTGCCCGTGTTTGGCATTCCCGGCGACGGCCGCTACCGCGTCCAGCCGGTGCACGTCGACGACGTTGCCGATCTGTGCATCCGGCTGGGGAGCGGCGATGACCACGTCGAGACCGACGCCGCTGGGCCCGAGACGCTCACGTTCGACGAGTTAGTTCGGTTGGTGAAGACCGCGGTGCGCAGCCGGGCGCTGCTGGCGCACATGCCCGTCGCGGTCGTCCTCGCAACGACGCGCCTGATGGGCTTGCTGGTGCGCGACGTGGTCCTGACGCGCGACGAGATCCGCGAGCTCGCGGAAAGCCTGCTGACCAGCTCCGCGAACCCCGCCGGCACGACCTCGACGCGCTTCAGCGAGTGGCTGGCGGCCAATGCGGCTGATGTCGGCCGCTGCTACTCGTCCGAGCTCGGCCGCAACTTCCGCCTCCGCTGAC
>DATBRX010000109.1:0-2666 GCA_036560085.1 Candidatus Limnocylindrales bacterium | reverse complement strand
CTGCGCCGGCTGACCGGTCGGAGCGCGGCGTGAGGGGTCGCGCTCCACTCACTCTTGCCGCGCTCGGCGCGGCCGGATTGTTGGTCGCGGCCCTAGCTGCGTGCGGCGGCGCGCCGGCGCCGTTGCCGACGCCGCCTCCTGGGGCAGTGATCATCACCGCCCAGGGCACGGCGTTCGTGTCACCGCCGTACACGGCGCCGGCGAACGCGGCCTTCACGCTCTTCTTCGAAAACCGCGACAACGAGCCGCACAACGTGCGCGTCTGGGACGCGGCCAACGCGAGCGTTTATACGACAGAGATCATCCAGGGCCCCGCGGCCAAGGCCGAGCAGGTCCCGGCGCTGCCAGCGGGCACGTACCGCTTGACGTGCGACATTCATCCGGACATGACCGCCCAGCTCAACGTCCAGTAGCCGCACCATGGACGGCGCGCCGACGCACGTCGACTGGACGCGTGGCGACTACGAGATCTCGACCGACCCGGCGCGCCTCGATCTCGACCTGACGCATCGTTTCCTGTCCGAGGACGCCTACTGGTCGCCCGGCGTCCCGCGCGAGATCGTCGAGCGGGCGATCGGCAACTCGATGGTCTTCGGCGTCTACCACGTTGGGCCCAGCGGCAGCGCCCAGGTCGGCCTCGCCCGGGTCGTGTCGGACAGGGCGACATTCGCCTGGATCTGCGATGTGTTCGTGCTACCTGAGCATCGCGGCCAAGGGCTCGGCAAGTGGCTCATGGAATGCATCACGTCGCATCAGGAACTCCAGGGCCTGAGGCGGATGGTGCTGGCGACGCGTGACGCCCACGGTCTCTACGCGCAGTACGGCTTCACGCCGCTCGAGGACCCCTCGCGCTTCATGGTGCGCCGGGACCCCGGCAGGTAGCCGGGCCGCCACCCACCCGCTGGCTCCCAGCAGATACCCATTTCCAAGGCCTCTTCCATCTCTGACTCACCACCAGCAGGTCGTTTTCCCGCGCCACTCCATCTCGCCGAGCGCGGCCGATCGAACGAGCGCGGCCAATCGAACGCGCTCGGCCGACCAGCAGGCGGGTCGCTAGGGCTTACTGACGACGACCGCCAGCTCGGGGCTCCAACCGGTCATCTCGCCAGTGCTCGTCTTGCGGTAGCGCGTCCGGAAGTGCCACGTGCCGTTCTCGCTCGGTGCCGGGTTGAACACCACGAGCTGCAAGTTGGTGCTCTGCCAGAGCGACCATGAGCCGCTGCCCTTGCGGCGCTGCACGTCCTGGACGAAGCCCGACGGCGCGTTCTGCGTCGCGACGCGCAGACTGAAGTTGGTCGACGTCGTGCCCGAGGTCGGCGAGATGCTCGGCTTGACCTTGATCGTGCCGACCTGCTGCGGGTGAAAGATGCAGTGGTAGGCGTACGCGCCGCCATGGAAGAACGTCAGCGACCCGGCACCGCCGGGGCCCAGGCTGCCGATCGATCCCGGCGCGACCGCGGGGACGTTGAACGTAACCGTGTGGCTGGTGTCCGACGTGTTGCGCCACAGGATGCCGTTGCTCAACGCGATCTTGGGTTTCGCGGGCTGGTAGGCGTAGTTGACGACGTAGACCGTCGTGGTCGATGCGAAAGTCGTCGAGGTGGACAGGACGACCAGGCACAGGGCGGCGGCTATGGCGCGTCTAAGCACCCGGACATTGTGGGGCCGCTGTCTAGACTCCGGGTGATGGCTGAGACATTCGACGTTGTCGTGATCGGCGCGGGCGTGCATGGCGCGAGCACGGCGTTCCATCTCGCGGAACGCGGCGCCAAGGTGGTGGTGCTGGAGCGGACCGCCGCCGCGTCGGGTGCGACGGGGCGGTCGAGCGGCCTGGTGCGGATGCACTACGACCTCAAAGCGGAGAGCGCGCTCGCCTGGCGCTCGTACGAGTACTTCATCAACTGGGAGACGCGCGTCGGTGGCGAGTGCGGCTTCACCAGGACGGGCTTCGTGCGCATCGTGCCGCCAGCGCACGAGAGCAACCTGCGCGCCAACGTGGCCGATCAACAGGCAATCGGCATCCGCACATCGATCATCCCCGCCGCGGACGTGAAGGCGCTCGCCCCAATGCTGACGACCGACGATTTCGATGTCGCCGCATACGAGCCCGACTCGGGCTACGCCGATCCCACCTCCACGTGCAACTCGTTGTTGGCCGCGGCGCGGCGACTCGGCGCGACCTATCGCCATTCGACGCCGGTGGAGTCGATCGAACTCGACGGCGACCGTGTCGTCGGTGTCCGAACCGCGAGCGGCAGCATCAGCGCACCCATTGTCGTGCTCGCTGCGGGCGGGTGGTCGGGTCCGTTGGCCAAATCGGCAGGGGTCGATATCGATCTCAAGGTCTGGCATCACGACACGGGTTTCTTGAGGCGGCCGATGGGTGACGCCGCTGGCCTGCCCGTCGTCATCGATGACATCAACGAGCTCTACTTCCGACCCGAAGGCCAGGGCCTGGCTCTCATCGGCCTGGAGGACGGCAACCGGATCGACGATCGGCCGGGCGACGACACGCGCAGCGACCCCGAGTTCGTTGAGCACATGGTCGATCGATTGACCCGCCGGGTGCCCGATTACGCCCATGCCGGCTTCCAGGGCGCGCATGGTGGGACGGACGGCATCACGCCCGACCAGCGCATGATCGTCGGCGCGTACGGGCCCGACGG
>DATBRX010000108.1:0-2090 GCA_036560085.1 Candidatus Limnocylindrales bacterium | reverse complement strand
TTGTAGGTCCCGGTGTAGCCGAACAGCGAGCGGTGCTGGTTGACGAGTTTCACTTTGTCCATGCCGCCATCGAGCAGGCCGGCCATCATCGTCGCCCGGCCGGGATCGCCCGGCATCAGGACGAGGGGCGCGTAGTCACCGGGCTCGGCGCGAAGGTGGATCTGTGGCATGGCGCGAGTCTAAACGCGGCTAGGACCGGGGCGCTTCGCCGAGAGGCAGGCGCCACAGCGTATGCCACGGCTGCTCCGGGAGATGGCCGATCAGCCACGCCTCGCGCACGATGTGGCGCACGGGCAGCGCGGCGGGCAGCGCATGCTCGGCCGCGGCGTAGTAGTCGTCGGACACGTCCTGGGCGACCGTCATGTGCGGGATGACCGTCTCGTAGGCACCCTCGTAGGGCGGGTAATCGGGGAATTCGGCTGCCAGTGCGGCGGTCAATCGGCGGAAGGGATCGGGCGGGTCGGGCGGCAGATAGACGACATTGGGAAAGCGGCTGACTTCGCGGAAGTTGACGGTGAACGTCGGCTCGGCGGCGACGATACGGGTGATCGCCCGGCGCACGTCGTCGTCGAGGCCCTCAACGGGCATGAACGGATAGAGCAGGGTTACGTGCGCGGGCACGCCCACCGCAGCCGACGGGTCCATCCGCTCGCGCAATCGAGCGATCGTCACCGGTACGGCAATCGGGACGATGATCGCGCTCTCGCCACCGGGAACGGCTGTGTTGGCGGTCACCGGGCAAGCGTATACGGTGCCCACATGACCGCCGTAGACCTCGAATTCCGTCACGTCTCGCGCCGCTATGGCGAGACGGTTGCGGTCGACGACCTGTCGCTCACCGTGCCGGCGGGCAAGATCTGCGTCCTCGTCGGTCCGTCGGGCTGCGGCAAGACGACCAGCCTCAAGATGGCCAACCGGCTCATCGAGCCGACCTCCGGGCAGATCCTGATTGGCGGCCGCGACGTGATGGCGCAGGACCCGATCGAGCTGCGGCGCGGCATCGGCTACGTCATCCAGCAGGTTGGGCTGCTGCCGCACCTGACGGTGGGCGAGAACGTCGCCATCGTGCCGCGGCTGCTCGGCTGGGACAAGGCGCGCATCACGGCGCGGGTCGACGAGCTGCTCGCGCTGACCGGACTTGCCCCGAAGACCTATCGCGACAGATATCCGGCCCAGCTGTCCGGTGGCGAGCGTCAGCGCGTCGGCGTCGCCCGGGCGCTCGCGGCGGACCCACCGCTGATGCTCATGGACGAGCCGTTCGCGGCGGTCGACCCCATCGTGCGCGAGCGACTCCAGAACGAGCTGCTGCGCCTCCAGGAGCAGCTCGCCAAGACGATCGTCTTCGTGACGCACGACATCGACGAGGCGATCAAGCTGGGCGACCTGGTCGCGGTGCTCCAGGTTGGCGGGGTGCTCGCGCAATTCGGGCCACCTGACGAGATCCTGGCCAACCCAGCGTCCGAGTTCGTCGCACGGTTCGTCGGCGCCGACCGCGGGCTCAAGCGCCTGTCGTTGACGCGCGTCCGCGACCTGGAGCTGGAGCCAGCTCCGGCCGACTACACCGCGCAACCCGGGCAACCCACCCTGGCGCCGCAGACAACGCTCAAGGACGCGCTGTCGATGATGCTCGACTCGGACGTGTCGGTCGGCGTCGTGGTCGATCGGAACGGCCGCGTACTTGGGCTCCTCACGTACGACAAGATCGCCGCGGCGCTGCGCTGATGCTCGACCTCGGCTGGATGGCCGATCACCTCGACGAACTGGCTTTTCGCACTGGCCAGCACATCCTCCTGACCGCGATCGCGGTCGGCGCTGGGCTTGTGATCTCGTTTGGCCTGGCGGTTCTCGCCGTGCGCAGGCGCGCGACATACGGACCGATCCTGGCCGCGACCGACATCCTGTACACGATCCCCAGCCTCGCCCTGTTCGTAGTGCTGGTGTCGGTCACCGGGATCAGCCTGCTCACCGTCGAGATTCCCCTTGTCCTGTACACGCTCGTGATCTTCGTGCGCAACATCGCCGCGGGCTTCGATTCGGTCCCGCGCGACGTCCTCGAGGCCGCCAACGGCCTCGGCTTCACGAAGGCCCAG
>DATBRX010000107.1:0-8067 GCA_036560085.1 Candidatus Limnocylindrales bacterium | reverse complement strand
CCCGAACCCATCGAGAAATGCAGTCCGGTGGCGATGGGCGTGAGTGCCAGCCGTGCGCCGTTGGCGCTCAGGGCGAGCGTGGAGGCCAGGCCGTCGCAGGCGGCCAGCTGGTAGTCGGTCGATTCTGCAGCGCTTATCGCGCCGTCACCGTTCGCGTCCATCGCCTGGCGCTCGGTGAACGTGGGAATCTCCGCGAAATCGGTGACGTGGTCGATCACGACCGATTCGATCGCGACCCGGATGCCGTTGTAGTGGTTGATCGTGAAGTTGCCCAGCGGGTGGGCACTCGTCGCCGGGACGACGAGTGCCAGGGCCGCGAGGGAGAGAGCGAGCGAAGCGACGACGCGGCGCATCACGGTGCCACCTGGGCGCGCGCCATTTCGACGACGAGCGGCGAGAACGAAGGGTTGAGGGCCAGCCCCGCGCGAAGGTGCGCCTGCCCCTCCGCATCGAGGCCGTTGGCGAGCTCGATGAGCCCGGCGTGGATGAGCAGGCGCGCGTCCTGCGTGCCGCTGGCGAGGGCCAGCCGCGCGTTGTCCAGGGCTTCCGCGTCTTTGCCCGCGGAATGGAGCGCCCACGCGAGCGCGTCGTAGCCGTACACGTCCTTGCGCGCGGCCAGCTCCGCGGCCGCCAAGTCCACGGCCAGCGCGGCGTCGCGTGCGTGATCGGCCAGGTAGCCGACGTACTCGCGGTCGTACACCTTGGCGCTGCCGGCAGCCGCCAGGCCGCGGATGAACTCGACCGTGTCGTACTGGGTCGCCGCATCTTCGGGCCGTCCGCCGATCGCGTACAGGTCGCCCAGGAACGCGACCATGTCGGGCCGTGGCAGGGCGGCAGTCGCGGCCTCGAGCAGAGCGATGGCGTGGGCCACGTCGCCGCGCGCGTACGCCACGCGACCTTGGCCGAAGAGCGCGAGCGGATAGCCGGGCAGCGCCGCGAGCGATGCCTCGTAACCAGCTTGTGCCCCATCGAGATCGCCGGCGAGCAGCGCGTACTCCGCGTGGGCGTATTGATAGAAGGCGACGCTCGACACCGGGTCGCCGGCGTTGGTCGCGTCGAGCACTGCTTGGTTGGACAGCGCGAGTGCGCCGGCGGTGTCGCCGCGCACGAAGGCGAGTCGCGCCTGCCGACCGACCACCGCGGGCGTCTGGGTGCGCTCCAAGAGCAGCGTCAGCGCGTCCTGCGCAATATCGAGCTGGCCCATCTCGAGCGAGGCGTCGAACAGGATGGCGAGAGCGCCCGTCGCGTACGGGTCCGCTTCGAGGACGGCGGTCGCGGCCGCCTGCGCACCGAGAAAGTCGTGCAGCGTCGAGTAGATCCGCGCTGCGCCGATCGCTGCCGCGGCCGAGCCGGGCGCGATGTCGAGCGCGGTCGCGTACGCGTCGCGGGCGCTGAGGTAGTTGCTGACTTCGCCGGTCTGCCGGCCCTTGATCTCGAACAGGTCGCCCAGGTAGGTCCAGGAGATGTCGTCGCGCGCGTTGGCGGCGATGCGCGCCTGCCAGAACGCGATCTTGCGGTCGGTGTCTTTCGTGTCCACGCCGGACAGCGCGATCACCTCGCCCGGCGGGCGGACGTCAGTGAACGTGTCGGCGCCCTCGGTGATGGGAGTGACATTGGTCGGCGGTGCCGCGACCGGTCGTGGCCACATCTGAAAGGCGAACACGACGACGAGCGCCATGAGCGGCGGCACCAGAAGCGCCGCGCGGCGGGAGAAGAGGGAGCGGCCAAGGCGCGCCCGGAAGTTCGGGGACCGCCCATTGGCGGCCCCCGAGCTCCGAGTCAACGCCGCGAAGGCGTTCACTTTCCTAGTTGGCCGGTGCCAGGTACGGCCAGGCGCCCGGGAAGGCGCTGTCGTTGCCAATGCAGTCGGTGGTGATGCCGTTGTTGGTGACGAGCGCGAGCTCGGCATCGATCACGTCATTCGCCAACCGGCGGCCGTTGAGGAAGCCGGCCATGTTGCCGGTCTGGAAGGTCAGCACGTCGGGGATGAGCACCGCGGCCAGACCGGCCGGGTCGGCGGCACCAAGTGCCGTCAGCACATCCTCAGCGTGATCGCGATAGCCGGCTGCGACCATCTCGCTGGGCTGGACTCGGTTGAATCCGTCCCGATCGAAGTGTTCGGCCGTCTGGTTGTTGAACACGGTGTTGATCGCGGGCCGGCCCATCTGGTCCAGCTGGACGCGCTTGCCACCGCGCACGGCCTCGGTCGTCGCCCAGACGCCGATGTTCGTGCCGTTGCCGCCCAGCGAGCTGTTGGGCACGCGCAGAACGATCGCGCTGATGTTCAGGCCGAGGAAGAAGTCGGTCGTTCCACCGTCGCAGAAGGTGCGCCCGTTGCCGGACATGAGGACTGCGCCCTGGAACGCCGCGAGATCGAAGAAGAATGGATCGTCGAACAGGCCCGCCGTCGTGCGACCGCCACCGGGCAGAAGGTTGTTCTGATCGGTCCAGCCGTTGACGAGCATCGACCCGTTGCGCCACAGCTTGAGGGTCTGGACGCCCATCCCATTCGGTGTGCCGAAGCGATAGCGGTACGTGACGTCAGGCTTGAGGTCGCCGTTGGTGTCGACCTTGATCTTGTAGTCGACACCCGGTCCGAAGGTCTCGCCCGAGTTGGGCAGAGCGCCTGCGCCCGGGTTGACGCCGACGATGAAGACGGTCGAGTTGCCATTGTTGGCGGAGAACGTGTAGATGTCGGTGATGTCGACCGAGCCCTGGGCTGCGACAGCGGGCGCATCAAGGTGATCCGCACCGCTGACGACCGGGGTAAGGCCGAGCGTCAGGATTAGCAGAGCGCTGGCGATCGAAGCCGCCATAGCGCGCTGGCGCGAGTTGCGCATGATCAGGAAATACCTCCTCGTGGAACTGACTTGACCAGTGCTTGCCTGCGTGGATGACGCGCGGCGGAAAAACGCTCTCGTAAAGCGGCCTCCTCTCGGAACGGACAGGAATTCCGGGATCCCTGCCCGCTTTACGCAGCGCGGCGGCGGAGGGATGAATCGGCGGGCGAAATCGGCCCATGAATCGGCCCGACTAGACTTCGCGCGTGCGCGAACTGACCGGATGTGAACCAATCGGCGCTCACCGACGCACATACGGGTGAGCGGCCCGCCAAACACGGATGCCGCTGACGGCGGGCGTGCATCTGGGCCTTCCGACGAAGCGCTCCTCGAGCGTCTCGCGGCCGGCCCGGACGAGCGCGCGCTGTCCGACTTGTATGACCGCTACCAGGCCCAGATGTACGGATTGGCAATGCGCATAACGAGGGACCCGGCACTCGCCCAGGACGCTGTCCAGGAGGCGTTTGTCGGTGTTTGGCGCAACGCGGGGCGCTATGCCGCGGGCCGCTCGTCGGTGCGCACCTGGATGCTGTCGATCGCCCACCACCGTGCCATCGACATCGTTCGCCGCCGCCGGCCCACCAGCGCGCTGCCCGAGATCGAGACCGCGGAACCCGCGCTGACCACCCCGGACGTCTGGCCGGAGGTGGCGCGCACGCTGGATCGTGATTCGGTGACGGCGGCGATGGCCAGCCTGCCCGACCCCCAGCGCGAGGCAATCCAGCTCGCCTATTTCGAGGGCCTGACGCAGGTCGAGATCGCCGAGCGGACGAGCACGCCCCTCGGTACCGTCAAGAGTCGGGTCAGGCTGGGATTGCTCGCGCTGCGGCGCGCTCTCCAAGAGGATGGGACATGAACCACGCCGAGGCGATCGAGCTCGCGGGCCTGTACGTGCTCGACGCGCTCGACCCGGCCGAGCGCGCGCAGGTGGACGCCCATCTCGCGTCCTGCCCGGATGCGCACGACGAGTTCGCAGAGGTCGGGGCGGTCGCACCCGCCCTGGCGACGCTGGCCGACCCGGTGGGCGCGCCCGCGTCGTTGAAGAACAAGGTCATGGCCGATTACCGCGCCGGCGCCGGAGTCCGCGCTTGGGAGCCTGCACCGGCAACCACGCGCCCGATGCAACGGTCCTGGCTGGGCTGGGCGGCCGCTGCCGCAGCGGTCCTGGTGATCGCGGTCACGGCGGGGTGGGCGTATGTCGCGCAGTCCAATGCCGCCCTCGAGGCCCACCGCGCGCAGATGATTGCCCGGGCCATTGACGTGATGGCGGCACCCGGATCGTCGGTCGCGATCATGGAAGGCAGCGCGACCGCTGCGGGGGCGAGCGGCTTCGCCGCGTTCGGCGCAGATGGGGCGGGCTACATCGTCCTGATCGACATGCCCGTGGCTCCGGCCGGCAAGACGTACCAGGCGTGGTTCATCGCCGACGGGGTGCCGGCTTCGGCCGGCCTGCTCAGCGTCGACCGCGATGGCTACGCCCTGATGGCGCTTTCGGGCCGCCCAGGCACGCAGGTGATTGCCCTGACCGTCGAGCCGACGGGCGGCTCGGAGCTGCCAACCAGCGACCCGATCGCAGCGGGCGAGCTGAGGTCAAACGCGGCCGAGTCCTAGACTTCGGCGGCATTGACCAGACTATTCATCACCATCGAGGGCCCTGACGGCGCGGGCAAGAGCAGCCAGGCGACCCTGCTCGCCGAGCATGTCCGCGGGCTGGGCAAGACGGTCGTCCTGACGCGCGAGCCGGGCGGGACGCGCGTCGGTGAAGGCGTGCGCAACGTGCTGCTCGACCGCGAAGGCGAGGGCCACACCGCGGTCTCTGATGCGCTGCTCTACAACGCCGCGCGCCACCACAGTGTCATCGAGGTGATCCGTCCCGCCCTCGAGCACGGCGACATCGTGATCAGCGATCGCTACGCCGATTCGACGCTCGCGTACCAGGGCTACGGCGGTGGCGCGCCCCTCGCGGAGCTGGGCGCGATCCAGCGCCTCGCGACCGGCGGGCTGATGCCGCACCGAACGGTGCTGATCGACGTCAGCGTGGAAGCCGGCTTGTCGCGCCGGCATTCAGGCCCGGCGGAAGGTCTGAACAGGTTCGAGACGTCCAGCCTGCACGGCACCGATTTCCACCAGCGCGTGCGCGATGGCTACCTCCAGCTGGCAGCAGCCGATCCTGAGCGGTGGCGCGTCGTTGATGGCGCCGCGGATCGAGATCAAGTCGCGGCCCGTGTCTGGGCCGCGGTCCAGGATCTGTTCTAGGACCCGCTCGCGACGAAGATCGAACCGCGCCCGCGCCGCTTGGCCTCAGCCAGCGCGTTGGCCGCGGCTATCAGGAGCTCGGTGGTGGTCGCGCCGTCAATCGGGTAGACGACCGCGCCAACGCTGACGCTGATGGGCTTGCCCGCCGCTTCGCGCTTGAGGAGTGCGTCGCGCACCCGCCGGCCGACCACTTCGCCGCCACCACCGGGGGCGATCAGCGCGAATTCATCGCCGCCGTAGCGGGCCACCGTGTCGACGAGGCGCACCTGGTCGGCGAGCGTCGCCGCGACGTGGCGCAACACCTCATCGCCCGCCGGCGACCCGGCGTCGGAGTTGATCTGGGCGAAGCCATCGACATCGAACAGCAGCACGCTCAGCTGCGATTCCTGGCGCGTCGCGCGTGCCAGCTCCAGCTCGAGCATGCGCTCGAACGTGACCCTGTTCGCGAGTCCGGTCAACGGGTCGGTACTGGCCAGCCGGCCGATCCAGTCGGCCCGTTCCAGCAGCGCGCGCTGCAACCGTGCCTGGCGGATGGCAATGGCCGAAAGGTCGGCCAACGCGGTCAGCAGGTCGTCGGAGCCCTCGGGCGGCGCGGCTTCGTAGGCAGCCAGCAGGACGCCCTCAGCATCCTCCCCGCCCGTTTCGTCGGCCGCCACCAGAGGGACCGCCACAAGGTCGTGCCACTCGGGATGCTGCCCCGTGAAGGCGCTCGCCGCCTCCCTGCCGCTGATGCTCATCTGGCGCCGCTCGCGCGCTACCTTGGCGACGAGCTCTTCCGGATCGTCCAGGGGGACCTCGGCGCGCGCCGTGATCATCTTGCCGCGCAATCCGGACTGGGCCGCCGGCACGAGGACGTTCGCGACCGGATCCAGCAGGTAGATCACGGCGGCGGTGGCACCGGCCGCACTCAGCACCTGCCCGGCGAGAGCGTCGAGCTTGGTGTCGAGCTCCGGGCCGCGGGCGACGATGCGTGCCGCTTCGAGCAATGAGAAGCCAGGGTTGCTGCGATCCATCCGGCTGATGATAGGGCGCGTAAGTCGCCCGGCGTAAGCCGCGCGGCGTCAGACGCGCAGGAACTCGAGGTAACGCGCCGGGTCGACGTTGCCGCCGGAGAGGACGCACACGACGGGTCCCTCCGGAAGCTCGGCGCGGCGGTTGAGCAGCGCCGCCAGCGAAACGGCGCCCGATGGCTCGAGCACCAGACGCGCCTCGCGCGCCGCGATGGCGACGGCCGCTCCGATCTCCGCCTCGCTGACGGTTACGACGCCGTCCAGGTGGGCGAGCAGATGGCGGAACGGGATGGGCGACGGGGATTCGCCGCGCAGCCCGTCGGCGATGGTCGACGAAGTTCTTGCAGACGGCCACGGCGTTAGCTCGCGCGCCGCGAGCGAGTCGCGGGTGTCGGCCGCGACCTCAGGTTCGACGCCGTAGACACGACCAGTGGCGCCGGCCCATGCTGGCGCGCTCTTGATCGCGGTCGCGACGCCAGCCGCAAGGCCGCCCAGCCCGACCGGCACAAGAACGACCGGCGCCTCGCTTGCGGTGGGCAAATGGCTCCACGACATCTCGAGCAGCTGCTCCACGATCTCCAGGCCGATCGTGCCCTGGCCCGCGATCACGCTCGGGTGATTCGCTGACGGGACGAGCACCATGCCGTCGCGCTCGGCGATCTGGTGCGCCCGCGCGACGCGCTCCTCGTTGTGCGGCCCGACGAACTCGATCTCCGCGCCATCGGCACGAACCCCTGCCACTTTGACCGCGGGCGCGTTGTTGGGCATGACCACCAGTGCGCGGATACCCAGCAGCCGCGCGGCGCGTGCGATCGCCTGGGCGTGGTTGCCGGAGGAATGGGTGACGACGCCCCGCGCTCGCTCGTCAGGTGTCATCTGGGCGAGCGTGTTGTAGGCGCCTCGAATCTTGAACGAGCCGGTCGGCTGGAGGCTCTCCGGCTTCAGCCAGGCGTCCTCCCTGAACGGGACCAGCGGGGTTCGGAACGCGACGCCAGCGATACGGGATCGCGCTTCGCCGATGTCGTCGAGCGTCACCAGTCGGCCGTCGTCGGGGGGATGCACTTGGCTATACTGCCCGCACTCGGCAAGCCGTGTTGCAAGCGAGTCGCAGGCGAGTCGCAATCGGGTCGCAATCGAGTTGGAGGTCCCCATCGTCGGATGAGTCTCGGTAGCGCCATACCCACCGCAACGAGCGCGCCCGACCTCGTCCGCCGTCCGTCCAAGACCGATTCGCTCCGCCCCACCTACGGCTTCGACGACGTCTCGCTCGCGCCGGGTACGGAGACGCTCGATCCGGCCGATGTCGACACATCCGTTCACTTTGGCGGCATCGACCTGGCCATCCCGATCCTGGCTGCGGCAATGGACGCGGTCGTGGATCCGAGCTTCGCCGGACAGCTCGCAAAGCTGGGCGGCCTGGCGGTGCTGAATCTCGAGGGCGTCCAGACGCGCTACGAGGACCCGGCGCCCATCCTGCAGCGCATCGCGACCCTGCCCGACGACCAGGTCCAGGACGCGCTCGCTGAGGCTTACGCGGCGCCGATCCAGGAAGCGCTCATCGCGCAGCGCATCGCGGACATCAAGGCCGCAGGCTCGCCGGCGTTCGTCGCGGCGACCCCGGCGGCCGCCCGCCGCCTGGGACCCTTCTGTGCCGAGCATGGCGCGGACATGTTCCTCGTCCAGTCCCAGGTCTCCAGTGCGCGCCACCTGGCGGCGCGCTACGAGCCGCTCGCGCTGAGCGACTTCACCAGGTACATGCCCATCCCCGTGGCCGTCGGCAACACAACGAGCTACCAAGCCGCGATCGAGCTGATGCGCCAGGGCGCGGCCGCGGTCTTCGTGGGCGTCGGGCCAGGAGCTGCGTGCACGACGCGAGACGTCCTCGGCATTGGCGTGCCGCAGATCACCGCGATCGCCGACGTCGCCGCGGCGCGCGACGATTACTTCGATCAGAGCGGCCG
>DATBRX010000106.1:0-5216 GCA_036560085.1 Candidatus Limnocylindrales bacterium | reverse complement strand
TCGAGGACGACCTGGAGGAGGACGAGGAAGAGGACGAGATCGAGGACATCGGTCGCGTCCTGCCCGCCGAGGTGACCGAGGACGAGGCATTCGTCGAAGAGGAGCCGGTCGAAGAGTCAGACGACTCCGAGGAGTAGGCGTCCCGGCTGCCTGCCGGCTCGCGCAGGGCGGATCGTTTTGACCGCCTCTCGTCACGCCAGCCATCGCCTCATTTACCGACCGGCGTAGATATGTGTCGATTGGCCTGAATATGTCGTAGGCGAGAGCCAACTGCCTGCCCGTGGCTCCCGCTACTCGATGGGGTCGTGGCTTCGATAGCGCCGCTCGGCCTCTTGCCACTTCTCCTGCCACGTCGGCTCCGGCGGTGGCTTGGGTGCCGGCTGCCACTCGCACCAATGCTCGTGAGGGCAGAAGCCGAGCGGGAATGCGCGTCCGAGGGCCGTGCCGAGCGGCACTAGATCCTCGACCCGCGTCCAGGGCGCCAGAGCCCGTTCGAGGCGCGAGATCTGGCCCTGATCCACGCCGGATAGCTGCTCCAGCTTGGTCTGGGTCATGTTCGCCAGGTATCGCGCACGCTTGACGTACATCCCGAACGCGATCAGCTCGAAGCTTGGCTGCCAGCCGCGTCGACCGGTGACCGGGTGCTCCCATCCGAACGGGGGAGGGATGAAGAAGCTGGGCGCGGCTGCCAGGCGCGCCTTGTGAGGTGGCGGCACGTAGTCGTCATTTGCCATGGCTCGAGTGTGATGAGGTCGCCTTCGCCCGCGGTTGCCGGCGGATCACCGCCCACTTTCGCCCACATATTCACGCCGGTCGGTTCATATCCACGCCTGTCGCTACATGAACCCCGCGCTGGCGGCACGAGTGGTAAGGCGCGCGGCCGGTGCGTGGATAGACTCGGCATCGATGGCGGACCCACTCTCCTCGCTCATTCGGCCCGACGCGGGAGCGTTGCTGCCCGCGTTCGAACGGTTCGCGCCACCTCCACCGGATAACGTCGTCTCAGCGGAGCTCGCGGCGCGCAGCGCCCCGGGCGACATCGTGATCGACATTCACGGCCGCGGCGGGTGGATCGCCCGCAACGCGATCAGCGCGCTGCGCCGCGTGTACGTGTGCGAATCGACTGCCCTCACACGGCTGCTGGCCGAGGTCGTGCTGCGGCCGCCCGACCTGCGTCACTTCGACGCCGGACTGGCGACGCTCGCAACGCTGCCGCGCGGCGACGGCGAGTTCCGGCGCGTGCTCGAGGCGATGTTCGCGTCGCGCTGTCCGACGTGCGGCCGGCCGGTCATCGTCGACGAGTTCCTGTGGGAGACGGGCGCGACCGGACCGGATCGCAAGGTGTTCCGCTGCGCCTTCTGCAAGGAGCAGGCCCGCGGGGAGCCGCGGGTCGTGCCGGTGGACGCCGACGACCTTGCGCACGCCCATGCCGTCGGTGAGCGGCCGGCCGCTTATGCGGCGCTGCGCGCCCGCTTCCCCGCCCCCGATGCGAGCGCGGCCCTGCCCGACGAGCTCCTCGCGTTGTACACGCCGCGCACCCTGATCGCGCTCGAGGCGCTCATCAGCCGGCTCGAGATCGGCCTGCGCGCGGCGCCCGTCGACGCCGGCCTGCGCCTTGGCCTGGTGCACGCCCTGCTGTCGATGAGCCGGCTCAACGGCTATCCCGGCCGCACGGCCGCGCTGCGCATCCGCCACGGCCACGTCCAGCAGCCCAACTCGCGTGCCTGGCGCGAGCGCAATCCGTGGCTCGCCTTCGAGGAGGGCTGCCGGCTAATGCGCGACTTCATCACCACGCTTGAGGTCGGCGCCGGCTCATTCCAGCCGCGCACGGGCGAGGACATGGAGGCGCTGAGCGACGGCACGGCCAACGTGGTGCTGCGCACGGGCTCCGCGGCGACACCCGGCAACGAGCCGCAATTCTCCTCGCGCCGCCCGGTCCTGCCGGGCCGGCTCGATCCGCGCTCGCGGGTGCGCCTGGTGCTCACCTCGCCGCCCGCGCGCTGGTCGATCGAGAACGCGTCGCTGGCCTATCTCGGGACGGCGCTGGTGGTCGGCCGGCAGGCCGCGACCGACCTGCCGCTCGAGTGGATCTTCGGACCGCCGCCGCGCAACGATCGCGGGCGCGAGGCCACGGCGCTGCGCCATTCGCTGCTCGCGGTCCGACCGGTGCTGGCGCGCGACGCCAAGGCAGTGGTCGTGCTGGACCGCGGGGGAGCGTCCGGGCTCGTGGCAGGCGTGCTCGGGGGCATCGGTGCCGGCTTCCGGCTCAATTCGGCATTGCTCGCCGAATCGAACAATCAAGTCACCGGCGTCCTGGAGTTCGACGTCGCGATCCCGGCCGATGAACCTGACGACCACCCCGAGCTTGCCGGTCTGCCGCGGGCCGACCCGGACGGGCCGTTCGCCCTGGCCGACGTCGAGAACGCGGTCACGGCACTCGCGGTCACGGTCCTGCAGGCGCGTGGTGAGCCGGCCAGCGCCGAACGGCTGCTGGGTGAGGTGCTGATTGGGCTCGACCGATTGGGCCACCTGCGACGCCTCGTCGGCACGCAGACCTTCAACGAAAGCGAGGCGGCTACCGAGTCGATGGAGATCGAGGTCACCGATCAACCGGGTGACTTCCTCGCCTCCGCGGAGGCCGAGGCGGCTGAGAACGCCCCGGCCGAGATCGCCACTACGGAGACGGCAGAGGGTGTCAGGGAGTTCGCGCCCGACCGGCCGCCAGAGTGGGTGGTCGGCGCCGGCTCAGCCACTGATCACGTGCGGCTGCTGATGGAGATCGTGCTGGGTGAGCTGCGCCGCCCGGACAATCCGCGCATGGCCGAGATCGAGCCCGGTCGCTGGTGGCTGCGCGCCGACAAAGACCTCGCGCAGGCACGGCCGCCCCTGTCGGATCGGCTCGAGTGGGCCGTCTACGGTCTGCTGTCGACGTCATCGGCGATGGAGGAAGCGACCTTCTTCGAGCGCGTCGCGCGCATGTTCCGCGGCCACGACACGCCCGATCCGGAGCTCGTCCGGAAGGTCCTCGAGAGCTACCGCGACCCCGAAGGCCACCAGGTCATGCTGCGCTCCATTGACCAGCTGACAACGCGCCACGCGGAGCATGGCGAGATGATCGGCATCCTGACCGAGTACGGCCATCGCCTGGGCCTGCGCGTCCACGTCGGCCAGAAGGAGTGCCGGCGCGCATATCGGGGCGGCGTGGTCGGTGACCTGCTCAGCGATGAGGAGCAGCGTGCCTACCTGCCGCTGATCGCCGCCGGCGACGTGGCCACCCTCGAGGCGCTTGATTGCATGTGGTACCTGCGCGGCAAGGCGACGTTCCTGTTCGAGGTGGAATGGACAGCGCTGCTGACCGAGCCGCTGCTCAAACGCGGGCCGCGCATTCCCGCGGCCGACACCGTGGTCCGCTTCCTGGTCGTGCCCAGCGCGCGGGTCGAGCTGATCCGCTACAAGCTCGCTCACTCGCCGCTGCTGCGACGGGCGCTCGACGAGCAGAACTGGCATATCCTCAAATCGGAGCACCTGCGCCGCCTGGTGGCGCGCGAAGATGCCGACCTGGACATGCTCGGGCCGATGCTCGGGCTGGATCCGGAGATCGAACGAGAAGCCGAGCAGCTGCCGCTTTTCGGCTGACGACTGACAGTCAATCGCGCGTGGAGGTGGACAGTTGACCGACGTGATGGTGGCGCGGCCTGTGATCGACCTTGCCGATCGCTTCTGGCAGTGGTTCCTGGCGCGCAACCCGGTCTATGCCACGGTGCTGGGCGACGAGCGCTACGACGACCGGCTGCGTGACCCGGGGCCCGACGCGCGCGCCGAGGAGATTGCCGCGCTGAAGGGCTTCCTGCGCGACGCGTCCGAGATCGACACGGTCGGCCTGGACCAGGAAGACTCCATCACGCTCGACATGCTCGAGGTCGTGTGCCGCATCCAGCTGCGCGAGCACGAGCTCAACCCGCACCACTTCGAGGCACTCGACCAGATGGCCGGGCCGCAGGGCCTGGCGGGTGATCTGTCGCGCTTCCAGCGCCTCGACACCCCCGAGCGCGTCGACCGGCTCATCCGCCGGCTCGAGCTCTTCCCCGAATTCCTGGCCAAACACCGCGCAAACATGCTCGACGGCATCGCCGCCGGCCGGACGGCCTCCGCGGTCGTTGTGGAGCGGGTGATCGAGCAAACGCGCCGCGCCGCGGCCGCGACGGCCGACGAGTCGCCCATCCTGCTCGCCCACCCGGAGCTCGATGACGCGACGCGTGAGCGCATTCGCGCCGCGATCCAGGACTGGGTCGTCCCGGCCCTCGCCGACCACGTGTCCGCGCTCGAGGGTTACGCACCCTACGCACGCCAGAGCGAGGGCGTCTGGGCGCTGCCCGACGGGCGCGAGTATTACGAGACCGCGATCCTCGCCTCGACGACGCTCGAAGAGACGCCTGAGGCGCTGCACGAGTACGGCCGGTCGCAGCTCGATGCGATCCGCCGCGAGACGGAGGGGATCGCGCGCGAGCTCAAGTTCGCCGATGTCGCTGCGATGCGCGCCGCGCTGAACGGGGACCCGGCCAACTACGCCGCATCGGGCGCCGAGATCGTCGAGCGCGCGACGGCGCAGATCGCCAAGGCCAATGCCGCGGCGCCGCGCTGGTTCGGGCGGTTGCCCGTCGCGCCCTGCGAGGTGCGCGCCGTAGAGCCGTACCAGGAGAAGGAGGCGCCGCCGGCGTTCTACTTCGCCCCGGCGCCCGACGGCTCGCGGCCAGGCATCTACTTCGTCAACACCTACCAGCCCGAGCAGCGGCCTCTCTATCGACTCGCGACGACCACCTACCACGAGGCCACGCCGGGTCACCACTTCCAGATCGCGATCGAGGGCGAGCTGACCAATCAGCCCGAGTTCCGGCGCTTCGGCTCTCGACTGACAGGCGCCGCCTATGCCGAGGGTTGGGGCCTGTACAGCGAGCGCCTGGCCGACGAGATGGGGCTGTTCGAGAGCGCCTGGGAGCGACTCGGCATGCTCGACGCGCAGGCCTGGCGCGCCGCGCGCCTCGTCGTCGACACCGGCATGCACGCTTTCAAATGGACGCGCGCCCAGTCGGTCGAGCTGCTGGGCAGCATCGGCCTGTCGCAGCTCGAGGCTGAGACGGAGACCGATCGGTACATCTGTTGGCCTGGCCAGGCGCTGGCGTACATGACCGGCATGCGCGAGATCATGGCTCTGCGCC
>DATBRX010000105.1:0-6246 GCA_036560085.1 Candidatus Limnocylindrales bacterium | reverse complement strand
GCGAGACCTTCAACGCGGAGCTGGTCCGCATCGACGGCCAGACCATCGCCCGGGGCGAGGACGAGAAGGGCCTGCGCATCGGTGATGAGGCGACCGCCAACGAGCATGCGACCGCGCTGCGCGAGAAGCGGCCGCAGGTCGGCGGCATCAGCGTCAAGCAGAGTCGCCGCCGCCCGGCGCCGCCCTTTACGACCAGCACTCTGCAGCAGGAGGCGAGCCGCAAGCTGAGCTTCAACCCCAAGCGCACGATGCGCGTCGCGCAGGACCTGTACGAGGGCGTCGATCTGGCCGACGGGCGCACCGGACTCATCACTTACATGCGCACCGATTCGCCGCAAATGGCGACCGTCGCGATGGCTGAGGCGCGCGACGTCGTGGCGGGGCGCTATGGCGAGCGTTACGTCGTGAGCGGTGGGCGTAACTACGACGCCAAGTCCAAGGGCGCCCAGGAGGCGCACGAGGCGATCCGTCCCACATCGTTTGCCCGCGACCCCGACTCGCTCGAGCACGTCCTCAATCCGGAGCAGCTGCGGCTGTACCGGCTCATCTGGCAGCGCGCGATCGCGTCGCAGATGCCCGACAAGGAGCTCGAGACGACCACCGTCGAGCTGACGGCCGACAAGTACGACCTGCGCGCCTCCGCCACCAAGACCACCTTCGATGGCTTCGCCGCGGTCTACACAGAGGGCTATGACGACAGCGCCGAGGAAGCTGAATCACAGCTGCCCGAGCTCGCGCAGGGTGAGCGGACGAACGTCGTCGACGTCACGCCGGAGCAGCACTTCACCCAGCCGCCGCCGCGCTACACGGAAGCGTCGCTGATCAAGGCGCTCGAGGAGCGCGGCATCGGCCGGCCGTCGACATATGCCGCCACCATCTCGACCATCATCGATCGCGGCTACGTCGTTGTTGTCGAGCGGCGTTTGCGGCCGGAGCATGTCGCCGAGGTCGTGACCGACCTGCTGGTCGAGCACTTCAACGAGTTCGTCGACTACGACTTCACCGCGCGCATGGAGGACGACCTGGACCAGGTCGCGGAAGGCAAGCGCGGCTGGGTGCCGATGCTGCACGAGTTCTACGACCCGTTCGCGAAGCTCGTCGAGCTCAAGAAGGCCGAGCTCAAGCGCTCCGACTTCACCACCGAGGAGACCGACGAGGTGTGCTCGGAGGGCCACCCCATGGTGATCCGACTCGGCCGCACCGGGCGCTTCCTCGCATGCTCCAAGTACCCCGAGCACAAGGAGACGCGGCCGCTCCCTGGGGAGGAGCCGGAGGCGGTCGCGATCGAAGGCGTGGGCGAGACGTGTCCGGAATGCGGCGAGGGCACGCTGGTCGGGAAACGCGGCCGCTTTGGGCCGTTCGCCGGCTGCTCGCGCTATCCCGACTGCAAGTACATCCGCAAGACCGGCCCGCCGCCGCCCGATCAGTTGCCGTTCGACGTGGTCTGCCCCAAATGCAACGAGGGACATCTCAAGGCGCGGCGAGCGCGACGGACCGGCTCCGTCTTCTATGGCTGCTCGCGCTATCCCAAGTGCGACTTCACCTCGTCGCGCGAGCCGACGGGCGCCCTGCATGACGCGGACGACGGACCGGTCGCGCGCGAGGGCGAGAGCGGCGGCATCTGCCTGAAGTGCGGCGCGCCGGTGGAGCTCCCGGCCAAGATCGAGCCGGGCATGAAGCTCGCCGGCGGCGAGCCGAATCCGGAAGCGCTCAAGCCGGCGCGCCGCGGTGGCGGCCGGGCGGGTGGGGCGCGTGGTGGGGCGCGTCGCGGGGGAGCAACCAAGCGCGGGTCCACGACCGGGCGTCGAACCCCGCGCGCGGCGTGAAGGGGCGATCCGCGGGCGGATCGAACGGCGCCGAGGCGCTCGACTCCTTCCTTCGCCGACTCGCCGCGCGCGACACGTCGGAGCACACGCGGCGCTCCTATCGCACGGCGATAACCCAGTATCTCGACTTCCTGGAGGCACGTGCCGTGGACTGGCATAGACCGCCGCGGCCGCTCATCCGCGGTTACATGGCGGAGCTCGCCGAGCGACCGCTGGCCAAGCGCTCCATCAGCAGCCGCCTGGCCGCTCTGCGCTCGTTCTACCGCTGGGCGCGCCGCGAAGGCATCGTTGACGCAGATCCGTGGTCGGGCGCGCTGACGCCGCGGCAGCCGCGACGCCTGCCCCAGGTCCTTGGCACCGACCAGGTCGAGGACCTGCTCGATGCCGCGCCGCATTCATCGGCGCGCCCGGCGCTCGCCCTGCGCGACCGCGCGATCATCGAGACCGCGTATGCCGGTGGGCTGCGCATCAGCGAGCTTGCCGCCGCGCGCCTGGCCGATCTCGACCTGGGCCGCGGCGAGCTGCGCGTGCTGGGCAAGGGCCGCAAGGAGCGCATCACGCTGCTGGGAGGGCCGGCCAGGGAAGCGCTGAGCGACTACCTGCGCGAAGGTCGGCCGGAGCTCCTCGCCACCGGCACGATGGCCGAATCGGGCGTCGTATTCCTCAACAGCAAGGGCGCGCCGCTCGGGGTGAGAGGGCTGCGCTACCGCCTGGCGCGGCTGATGCTCGCCGCGGGTCTGCCTGAGGGCACGTCCCCCCACACCCTGCGCCACTCGTTCGCCAGCCACCTGCTCGAAGGCGGCGCCGACCTGCGCGTCGTCCAGGAGCTGCTGGGCCATGCCAGCCTGGGCACGACCCAGGTGTACACGCACGTCACCCCGGGGCGGTTGCGCAGCGCGTATCGCGCCGCCCATCCGCGCTCGTCACAACCAGCGAAATGAGCGGTCGCACCTTGGCCCGCGCCGGCATGATCGTTGCCGGCGCCTACTTCGTGTCGCGCATCCTGGGCTACGTCCGGGTCGTGGTCATCACCAACGAGTTCGGGGCGAGCGCCCAGCTGGACGCCTATTTCGCCGCGTTCCGGGTACCGGACACGATCTTCCAGCTTGTGGCCGCGGGCGCCTTTGGCTCGTCGATGGTGCCAGTGCTCGCGGGCATCTTCGCGAAGGGCGAGGACGACCGCGGCTGGCGCGTCGTCTCGACGGTCATCAACCTGATGCTCATCGTCCTCGCGACGCTGGCCACGATCGTCGCCGTGTTCGCGCCCGCGATCGTGCCGCTCATCACCCCCGGCTTCGACGCGGTCAACACAGAGCTGACGATCCGCCTCACGCGCATCCTGTTGATGTCGCCGGTGCTGCTCGCGCTCGCGGCCGTCGCGTCGTCGTCGCTCAACGTTCGTGGCCGCTTCGCGTCGGCGGCAGTGGCGCCGTCGCTCTACAACGTCTCGATCATCCTGGGCGCGGTGCTGCTCGGGCCGGTGCTGGGCGTCGAAGGATTGGCAGTCGGCGTCGTGATCGGCTCACTGCTCCACCTCGCAATCCAGATCCGGCCCTTGATCCGTGAGCGCTTCCGCCTGACGCTGAAGATCGACCTGTCCGACCCGGCCGTGCGCCAGATCCTCACGCTGATGGTGCCGCGGGCGATCGGCCTGGGCGCGAACCAGATCGTGTTCATGGTCGCGACGATGCTCGCCACGGGCGTGGGCGTGGGCGCCGTGACCAGCTACAACGTGGCCATGACGCTGCTCCAGATCCCGCTGGGCACAATCAGCTTCCCGATGTCGCTGGTGTTGATGCCGACGCTGTCGCGCGCCGCCGCCCTGGGCTCGACCAGGGAATGGGCGCAGCTGTTGGTGCGTTCAATACGCCTCATCGCCTGGATCATGTTCTTCATCACGGCGCTCGGGATCGTGCTGCGCCGCCAGGGTGTGACCCTGCTCTTCGATCCCGGCCTCAACGAGCAGGCCATCGCGCTCACCGCCGACACCCTGTCATTCATGCTGCTCGGCCTGACCGCACTCTCGCTGGTGATCATCCTGGCGCGCGCCTTCTACAGCGGCCAGGACACGCGCACGCCGGTCTTCACCGCATTCGTCGACCTGGCCGTGGCGATCACCCTCGCTGCGGCGCTGGTTGGGAGCATGGGCCTGTCGGGCATCGCGCTGGGACTGGCGGCCGGGGCGTGGGCAGAGGCGATCATGCTTGCCGTCCTGCTCTGGCGCCGGATGCCCGCCATGGGCCTCGGGTCGGTGATCCGGCCGCTGCTGCTGTTCGCGATCGGCGCGATCATCGCTGGCGTGGTGATGTTCTTCGCCGTGCGCCTGACCGACCCGCTGATCGGCACCTCGCCGGGCAAAGTCCTGCTGCTCGCCCAGATCCTCACTGTTTCTGCCGTTGGCGGCTTCACGTACATCCTGTACACCCGATTGCTGGGCATCCCCGAGCTGGGTCAGGCGATTTCCCTGCTGCGCTCCTCGCTGCGCCGGGGTGACCGTCAGGGCGGGGACCAGACCGATCGGCAAACCGATTCGGAGCTGACGGGTGGGCCGCCCGGGATGGCCGAATGATGAGCACCGACCTGCGGGCATTGGCCGAGCTCCTGCGTTCGCGCGGCATGCTGCGTTCCGTCGCGGGTTCGGTCGAGGGCGTCGAGGTCGGTCGCGTCCAGTTCGACTCGCGTGACATCTCTGACGGCGACCTGTTCGTTGCGGTCACGGGCGCCGAGCGCGACGGACACGAGTTCTGCGCCGCGGCGGTAGAGCGAGGCGCCGCCGCGCTCATCGTTGAGCGGCCGCTGCCCGACATCCAAGTGCCGCAGCTCGTCGTCACCTCGTCGCGCGGCGCGATGGCTCTCGCCGCCGCGTGGTCGCACGGCTTTCCCAGTCGCGAGCTCGGCGTCATTGGCATTACCGGCACGGATGGCAAGACGACCACGTCCTACCTGGTTCGCGCGATGCTCGGCGAGTGCGGCTACCCGGCAGGGTTGCTGACCACGGTCGAAGCCGTGGTGGGCGGCGAGAGCCGGGGCTACCTGGGCCACACGACCCCCGAGGCACCGGTCATCCAGGCCGATCTGCGCGCGATGGTCGATGCCGGCGATCGATTCGCGGTCGTCGAGACGACGTCGCACGGCCTGGCGCTGGAGCGCGTCGCGGAGGTCGCGTACGACATCGCCGTGCTGACCAACATCACCCATGAGCATCTCGACCTGCACGGCACGTACGAGGCTTATGTGGCCGCGAAGCGGTCGCTTTTCTCGCGGCTCGCGCTGAGCGACGCGAACCCTGACAAGGGCTACGGCAAGCACGCGGTGGTCAACGCGCGCGACGCGGAGGGCGCCTCGTTCGCGGCCGCGGCGCGCGCCGCCGGGGCGACCGTGCTGACCTATTCGGCGGGCGACGACATCGCGGCGGACATCTGTGGGACGGACGTGCGCGACCTGCCCACGGGCGTCGCGCTGCGTGTCCGGACCGCGCGCTGGGAGGACGAGGTCGAGGTGCACCTCGCGGGGAGCTTCAACGTGCACAACGCGCTCGCCGCGATCGGCGTGGGGGAGGCCCTGGGCCTCGATCCGGCCGCGATGCGCGCCGGGCTCGCACACGTGCGCCAGGTCATCGGCCGGATGCAGCCTGTTGACGCCGGCCAGCCGTTCGACGTGTATGTCGACTTCGCCCATACCCCGGGTGCCCTCGCCGCGACGATTGCCGCGCTGGCGCCCGTCGCCGCCGCTCGGGGCGGAGGCGTGATCTCGCTCTTCGGCTCGCCCGGCTCGCGCGACATCGCCAAGCGACCCATGATGGGCGCGGCCGCGGCGCAGCACTCGCGCGTCGTCATCGTCACCGCCGACGACCCGCGCAACGAAGACCCGGCAGCGATCGCGGAGGAGATTGCCGCGGGCGCGCTGGAGGCCGGCAAGACGCGCGACGCCGACCTCTTGATCATCCCCGACCGCCGCGCCGCGATCCGCCGCGCGTTCGAGATCGCGCGGCCGCACGACATCGTGCTGCTCGCGGGCAAGGGTCATGAGCCGACGATCGCGCTGAAGGGCGGGCCGGAGCCCTGGGACGAGGCCGCGATCGCCGCAGAGACGCTCAGCGAGCTTGGCTACTCGCGCTCCTAGTCGAGCGCCGGGAGCGCGACCGCGAGCAGCGCGTCGGTCAGCGCATTGGCGTCGACGCCCGTGCGGTTGGTCATGACCACGACCGTGAGATCCAGATCGGGCAGGTACCACATGGCCGCGTTGAAGGCGCGCAGCGTGCCGGTGTGGCCCTCCATGCTGAAGGCCCCGAACTTGCGCATGCGGGTGCCCATGCCGTAGTAGCCGCCCTGCTTCTCGGGGTGGAAGGTGAAGGTGGTCATCGTGGCCAGCGAGGCGTCAGAGAGGACATCACCGCCGTATAGCGCCCGTCCCCAGCGAG
>DATBRX010000104.1:0-5425 GCA_036560085.1 Candidatus Limnocylindrales bacterium | reverse complement strand
GCGGTCAGCATCAGCAGTCCGTCCGCGGCTGGTTGGAGGAGGTCGGTCAGCAGGCCGGGATCGCGGATCTCGGGATCGGCCCAGATGGGCCATGCCAAAGGCTCGAGGATGACCGGCATCCGGTCATGGAGCTGGCCCACCACCGCATTGGCGCTCGTCGTGACGACGGCCGCGCTCAGCACCCACTCGCCCGTGGCCGGGTCCTTCCAGGGCGACCACACGCCGGCGAAGGCGAGCGGCCGATCGTCCGCGGCGTGGATGAGAAAGGGTTGCTTCCGTTTGCCACCCGGCTCGCGCCGCCACTCGTAGAAGCCGTCAGCCGGGATGATGCAGCGCCGCCGCGCGAACGACGCGCGGAACGCGGGCGTGGTCGCGATCGTTTCGGCGCGCGCGTTGATGAGTCGATTCCCGGCGCTGACGCTCTTCGCGTATGAGGGCACCAGGCCCCAGCGGTGGAGCTCGATGAAGCGCCCATCGTCGCGCTGGACGACGACCTCGATCGGCTGAGTGGGCGCGACGTTGTAGCGCGGCCCCAGGTCGGCGAACGCGCCGGGATCGCGCACCTCGGCATCGAAGATGAGCGCGACGTCCGACACGTCGGTGCGCATCGTCATGCGGCCACACATGGGCGCGATCGTAGCGGCCGCTAGTCTTCGCGCCGTGACCGCACCGCCCGTGACGACGCAGGGTCTGAAGCGGCATTGGCTGCTCGATCCCGATGTGACGTACCTCAACCACGGCGCCTTCGGCTCGTGCCCGGGGGCCGTGCTGCGCGTCCAGGATGAGTGGCGGACGAGGATGGAAAGGCACCCTGTCCAGTTCCACGACGTCGAGCTGGAAGGTCACCTCGCGCGTGCCCGCGAACGGCTGGGCGAGTTGCTCAACGCCCAGGCCTCCGACCTGGCGTTCGTGCCCAACGCCACGACGGGCGTGAATACCGTGCTGGCGTCGCTCGAATTCGCGCCGGGCGACGAGATCCTGTCGACCGACCACGAGTACAACGCCTGCCTCAACGCCGCCCGGCGGGTGGCAAAGAGGCACGGCGCGACGGTGGTCGTGGTGCCGTTGCCGTTCCCAACGATGTCCCCGGACGAGATGGCCGATGCGCTCCTCGAGCGCGTCACTCAGCGCACACGGCTGGTCCTGATCAGCCACGTGACCAGCCCGACTGGCATCCGCCTGCCTGTTGAGCGGCTGGTGCCGGAGCTGGCCCAACGCGGCATCGACACGCTCGTCGACGGCGCCCACGCGCCGGGCATGCTGGCGCTCGACCTTGATGCGCTGGGCGCGGCGTATTACACCGGCAACTGCCACAAGTGGCTGTGCGCGCCCAAGGGCGCGGGCTTCCTGCACGTGCGGCGCGACCGCCAGGCGCTCATCCACCCACTGGTGACGTCGCACGGCGCGAACTCGCCGCGCGCCGACGAGTCGCCCTTCCGCCTGGAGTTCGACTGGACGGGCACCTCCGATCCGACCGCATATCTGTCGATCCCGGCCGCGCTCGACTTCCTCGACGGGCTGCTGCCGGGCGGCTGGCCGGACGTGATGCGCCACAACCACGAGCTGGTCGTCGCCGGTCGCCAGACGCTGCTCAACGCCATCGGCGGCGAGCCGCTCGCGCCCGACACGATGCTCGGGTCGCTGGCGGCAATCGAGCTTCCCGAAGACCTCCGACCCTCACCCACTCCACCTGCCGCCGATGCCGACCCGCACGCGACCTACCCGGCAGATCCTCTGCGCGACGCGCTCAGCGACCAGGACCACATCGAGGTGCCGGTCTTCACCTGGCCGCACACGCCGGCCGATACGGCGCCACGGCGCCGGCTGCTGCGCATCAGCGCCCAGCTCTACAACGAGCCGGCCGACTACGAGCGCCTCGCGTCAGCCCTGGTCGCGCGTCGCCCCGCCTGAGCGGCCGGGCACCAGGTTGAGCCCGGACGCGTCGAACCAGATCTTCTCGCCCAGGAAGAGACGCGCCTGCGGGTCCCACGGGAACAGGATCAGCACCTCAAGATCGACCGGCAGGCCCGACGCAGGTATCCCTGCCCATGGCCCCAGGTTCGTGGCGGTGAGTCGGGCGGCTTCAAAGACGCCCTGTGGCCCGACGACGACCTCGGCCAGCTCGAACCGGTTATCCGGAAAGGCCGCGAACAGCTCGGCGTAAAAGCCTCGTACGCCGGTGTGGCCGTACCAGCGCTGGCGCGTGGGGACCATCTCGTATTCGCCGTGCGGCGCGATGGTGGCGACGAGGCCATCTATGTCGCGCCGGTCCTCCGCTATCGAGTGGCGCACCCACAGCCGCTTGATGGCGCGCAGCTCCGCCGGGTCGAAAGGGCGGCCGAGGCGGGCACTGACGCTGTCGCGCATTTGATGACTTTCTTTATAACCGGCGCCGCTCGGGCCGGGTACGATGACTGCGCTGTGAAGCCGTTAGGAGACATAAGAGTGCGTGCAACATTTGGGTTGATCGGTTCCATCGCCCTCGCGATGGTGATGATTGGCTGCGGCGGCGCGCCCGCCGGGCCGACGCTCGCCCCGGGCCAGACCGCCACACCGCCGGGCGCGACTCAGCCGCCAGGCGGACAAACTCAGCCGCCGGCTGGCGTGACCGGGCATGAGTGTGACGCCATCCCGACGATGGACATCACCAACCCCAACCCGGCTACACCGGTACCCGACACGACGCTCACGGGCCATTTCCCGGCCACGATCGATGGCCAGCCCGTGACCGACGTGGAGTCGATGCAATGGCTGTACCTGATGTGCCAGTTCGGCGGTCAAGCGGCGGTCAACTCGGCCGCGTCGCAGTCCGGCGGGCTGAACATCACCACGATGAGCTTCGGCTCGGCGACGGCGAACGTCGACGGTGAGGACGTGGACATAAGTGCGTTCCGCACGCCTGGTCAGGATGCCAACGCGCTGGTCCAGACCCTGGCGACCATTGCCGCCCAGAGCGGCACGGACATCAATCCGGGGAATGTCAGCTCCGCGAACATCGGTGGCAAGAACGTCTTCGTCTGGACAGACACCGACGGCAGCAAGGGCTATGCCTATCCCGCCGGCGACACGCTGATCATGTTCGACAGCGTCACCGATTCGCAGGCGACCAAGATCCTCGCCGCTCTGCTGTAAGGCAGATCCAAGCTGCGCCAGGCAGCTGTCACAGGGCGTCCTGTTCGGGGCTGGTCGAAACGACCAGCCCCGTTTCCTTTGGTGGCGGCGGCGTGACCTTCTCCGGATCGCGCACGCCCGGGACCAGGATCAGCAGGATCGTGATGACCGCGCCCGCGAGCGCGCCGTAGACCATCGTCGTTCCCGGGCCCAGCAGGTCCGACGCCGGCCCGGTCAGCGCGTATGACAGCGGCACCAGGCCAATCGACACGAGCCAGTCAACGGACGAAACGCGGCCCAGCAGGTTGCGCGGCACGAGCTGCTGGAGCATCGTCGTCCAGATCACCTGGCCCAGCTCGAACATCGAATGCGAGAACGCGGCCACCAGCAATGCCTGCCACAGTGAGTCCATCACGCCGTAGATCGCCATCACGCCGATGCCCAGCGTCCAGGCGACGTACATGACCGTGACGCGCCGTCGCGGCAGGCCCAGCTGGCCGATGGCCACGGCCATCAGGATCGAGCCCACGCCGCCCACGGCAAAGATCGCGCCCAGCGCCTCCGGACCCAGGCCAAGGCGGTTCTTGACCAGGAAGGGCACTAACACCTGGACCGGTCCGATGAAGACCAGCAGGCTGAACATCGCCGATAGCAGCGTCGCCCAGATCCATGGTCGGGCGCGGACGTAGCCCATGCCCTCGCCGATGTCGTGCACCGTCTGGCGAACGCCCAGGTCCGCCTTCGGACGAAGCTGGGGCCGGGCTCGGATCGCATAAACCGCGGCGGCTGAGACAAGGAAGGTCAGCGCGTCGATGACGAACGCCTGACCCGGCCCAAAGATCGCAATCGTGAAGCCGGCCAGCGCCGGGCCGACGATGCTCAGCATGAACCGGCGCAGGACCCCGCTGATGGCGTTCGCCTGAGGCAGCTGCTCCTCGGTCAGCAGGTCGGGCACGATCGCGGTCGCGGACGGATTGAAGAACGCGTCGCCCAGGCCGACGACCGCCATCATCGCGGCCACGTGCCACAGCTCGAGCACCCCGGCCATCGATAGCACACCCATCGCGCCGATGGCCAGCCCGCGCAGCAAGTCGGCCCCGATCATCAGCCGGCGGCGGTCGTAGCGGTCGGAGAACGTTCCGCCGATGAGGATGAAGATGACCAGCGGCAGGGTGGCGGCCACGCCCACGAACGACATCGCCGTCGGCACGTTGCTGATCTGGTAGACCTGCCACGCCAGGGCGACGTGGAAGAAGCCGTCGCCGATGAGCGACACCGCGCTGCCGCCGGTGAGCAGCGCGAAGTCGCGCTCGCGCAGCGGCTGGAGCATGCGCACCTGTTTCAGACGGCCGATCGGACCCACCAACCCGACTCTAGCCCGCAAGCGGAAGGGCGACACGCGGCCAAGGTCGCGGGTCGCACCACAGCGCGCAGCAAACGCCGGCGGGCGATTTGCGGAGATAACAAGGTCAGCCGGCCGGGGCTGTCATGTGGATGACTACACTCGCTCCCTGATGGACGGACACCCGTGGGCGCTGTACGACCTGCGCATCTGGACCGAGCGCCTCGAGCTGCGCCTGCCCACGGAGGACGAGCTGTACCAGCTGCTGGACCTGGCACGGAGCGGCATCCACGACCCCGGCGACATGCCCTTCGGCTTCGCCTGGACCGATCAGCCCAGCCCGCAGTTGGAGCGCTCGTTCATGCAGTACCACTGGAGCACGCGTGCGTCGTGGTCGCCTGGCAAGTGGTCGCTCGACCTGGGCGTGTGGTCGGAAGGCCAGCTGCTCGGCACGCAGGGCATCGACGCCGAGAACTTCGGCGTGCTGCGCCAGGTCTCGACGGGGTCGTGGCTGGCGCGCCAGTTCCAGGGCCGCGGCGTCGGTAAGGAGATGCGCCAGGCCGTGCTCGGCTTCGCGTTCGACCACCTGGGCGCGGTGTGGGCCAAGTCAGGGTCGTTCCGCGAGAACCCGGCGTCGGCGGCGGTGTCGCGCGCGGTCGGATACGAAGAGGACGGACTCGAGATCCTCGCCCCGCGCGGTGAGCCGCGCGAGCTCGTCCGCTGGCGGATGCACGTCGATCAGTGGCGCGCGCAGGAGCGGCCGCGCATCGAGGTCGGCGGCCTCGAGCGCTGCTGGGACATGTTCGGCGCCGGCTAGGCCCTACCAGAGCTTGAGCTGGCCGGTCCGGCGCAGCCAGAGGAGCGCGCAGGAGCCGAGCACCAGGCCGACCGCCAGGAAGGCCCACTGCAGCCACATCACCTCAGGCATCACCACCAGCTGGACCAAAATCCAGATGACGAGCCCGGCGCCCA
>DATBRX010000103.1:0-2747 GCA_036560085.1 Candidatus Limnocylindrales bacterium | reverse complement strand
TCTTCGCCGAGCGGGCAGAGGCCCTGCGCCAGGAGGCGATGCTGACCGAGCGGCTCAGCGCAACTGTCAGCGCCCTCGAGCACGCCAGCGAGGCCAAGAGCGACTTCCTCGCGAGCATGAGCCACGAGCTGCGCACCCCCTTGAGCGCGATTATCGGCTTCTCGGCGCTGATGCGCGACCAGCCGCTGGAGGACGGCAAGCGGCCCATTCCCGATGAGTGGATTACCCATGTTCGGCGCAGCGGCGACCACCTGCTGTCGCTGATCAACGATGTCCTCGACCTGACCAAGATCGAGGCGGGTCGGATCGATCTGGCGCCTGAGGCGTTCGACCTCGCCACGGCATTGGCAGAGTCGGTCGAGGGATTACGCCCGCTTGCCGACAAAAAGCACATCGACCTGAAGCTCGAGGCTGCACCTGGCGTCATCGAGGCGGACAGGGGCAGGCTGCGCCAGATCGTCTACAACCTCTTGTCCAACGCGATCAAGTTCACGCCCGACGAGGGCAGGGTAGTCGTCCAGGCGCGCTGGGACCGCGCGGACGCGGTGATCGCCGTCACGGATACTGGCAAGGGCATCGCGCCTGAGGACGTGGGCCACATATTCGAGGAGTTCCGCCAGGTGGGCGACCTCAAGGACCGCGCCGCCGGCACCGGCCTGGGCCTGGCCCTGTCACGCCGCCTGGCGGAGGCGCACCACGGCAGCATCACTGTGGTCTCGGCCCTGGGTTCCGGGTCGACCTTCGAGTTGCGACTCCCGCGAGGCACCGTCGTGGAGCTACCCGTTGAACCGGCGCGTCCTGAGACCGCCCGGTCTGCCGGTGCAGCCCTTGTCCTTGTCATAGAGGACGATCCAGCCGCCGTCCGCCTGCTGCGCACGTACCTCGAGGATGCCGGGCACTTGGTCGAAGCCACGTCGGACGGCGAATCGGGCATGGCGGCCGCGCGTCGCCTGAACCCGGACGCGATCATCCTTGACGTGCTGCTGCCGGGCATCGACGGCTGGGAGGTCATGCGCCGGCTCAAGGCTGACGCGGACCTGCGCGACATCCCGGTCGTTGTCTTGACCGTCGTTGATGAGCGCAACGTCGCGATGAGCCTCGGCGCGGCCGACTACTTCCTCAAGCCGGTCCACCGCGACGCACTGCTCGCCCGGCTGGCGAGCTATACATTCACCACGAAGGTCAAGCTGCACACGGTGCGTGTGCTCGTGATCGATGACGATCCGGCGGCGCGCGAGCTGGTCAGGCAGGCGCTCGAGCCAGAGGGCTTCGAGATCATCGCCGCCGACTCCGGGCCGGCAGGCGTAGCACTCGCCCGGCAGATGCGGCCGGACCTCGTCATCTGTGACCTGGTGATGCCTGGCATGGATGGCTTCGAAGTCGTCCAGGCGCTGGCCGAGTCCGACCTGCCGGCCCAGGTGCCGATCATGATCCTGACGTCGCAACAGCTATCCGACACCGACCGCGAGCGACTCAACGGACGCGTCGCGGGCATCGTGCAGAAGTCCGAGGATCTCAGGGTGAGCCTCGACCGCTGGTTCAGCCGCGCATCGCGCCTGGCGCGGCGTCGGCGCGAGATCGATGCCATGCCGGCTGTCCAGGCACCGCCAGTAGAGCTCGCCGCTCCTCGTCCCTGACCTTTCGCGCGCTAGCCGCGGGAGAGGCGCTCTCCCGGAAGGGCCATTGGGCGGCCGATTGAGGCCTGGGGCGGCCGATGACCACCGTGGGCGGGCCGACTCTGACCGTATGAAGGCCGACTCGAACCATTGGCGGGTCGACGCTGACCGTAGGCGGGCCGACCAGCCGCCTGGCCCGGCCGACCAAAACCGCGCTGCCTGGCTTCTGGCTGGTGCCGTGGCTGGAATGGACGGGGCGATCGGGTCTGGATGGCCTGCGGTCGGATCGATCGGTCGGGGGTGAAGCCGGGGATGATCTCCTGCTCGATCTTGTGTCCCAGCAGGGTCTCGATCTCACGGAGCATGGCGTTCTCGTCGACACACACCAGCGAGATCGCGTCGCCGTCGGTGCCCGCACGGCCGGTGCGCCCGATGCGGTGCACGTAGTCGGACGCCACCATGGGCAGCTCGTAGTTGACGACGTGGGGGAGGGCATCGATGTCCAGGCCGCGCGCCGCGATGTCCGTGGCGACGAGGATCGCCACCTTGTTGCGCTTGAAGTCGTTCAGCGCGCGCACGCGCTGGGGCTGGCTCTTGTTGCCGTGGATGGCGACCGCGCTGATGCCGTCGAGGCTCAGCTGCTGGACGAGCCGATCGGCGCCGTGCTTGGTGCGCGTGAAGACCAGCGCCTGGTAGATGCGGCCGCTCTTGACGAGCTGCGCCAGGAGCTCGCGCTTGCGGCTCTTGTCGACCGGTATGACGAGCTGCTTCACGAGCTCGGGCGCGGTGTTCTTGGGCGTGACCTGGACGTACGCCGGGTCCTTCAGGAATTCGGCGGCGAGGCGGCGGATCTCGGCGCTGAAGGTCGCGCTGAACAGCAGGTTCTGGCGCGCCACGGGGAGCAGCGCGATGACCTTCTTGATGTCGTGGATGAAGCCCATGTCGAGCATCCGGTCGGCCTCGTCGAGCACCAGCACCTCGACCCTGCTCAGGTCAATGGTGCGCTGGCCCACGTGGTCGAGCAGCCGGCCCGGCGTGGCGACGACGATCTCCGGACCCTGGCGAATTTGCCGGACCTGGTTGTCGAAACCGACACCGCCGTAGATGACGGCCGACTGGACCGGCCGCTGC
>DATBRX010000102.1:0-19920 GCA_036560085.1 Candidatus Limnocylindrales bacterium | reverse complement strand
CCAGTCGAGCCGCGTCGATTGCGGCTGGCCCCAGATGTTGGAGTAGCGCTCGAGGTTGTTGAACGACGCCGTCAATTCCTCGGGGAAGCGTGAGTCCTCGAGGACGAGCGAGCGGCGCAACCCGACGATCTTGTCGACGTGCTCGATCATCACCGGGCAGGCCTCGACGCACGCGCCGCAGGTGACGCAGTCCCACACCGCGTCGTAGGGAATCGCTGCGTCGACGATCGGCTTGTCAGTGCCGTGGATCGCGGTGCCGCCGCCGGGCCGGATCCACGGGATGAGCGGCACGCCCGCCTCGGCCTCAACCGACATCTCGCGGATGCCCATGATCATCGTCTTGGGGTTGAGCGGTTTACCAGTTGCCCACGCCGGGCACGCCTCCTGGCAGCGCCCGCACTCGGTGCAGGTGAACCCGTCCAGCAGGTCCTTCCACGACAGGTCGGCCACCGTCTTCACGCCGAATCGGGCGTCCGCTGCCTCCAGATCGATCTGCGGCAGCTCGCCGCGCGGCCTGGTCTTGCGCAGCGCGGCATTGAAGAACGCGGTGACGATGTGGAGGTGCTTGGAGTGCGGCAGGTAGATGAGGAAGAACGACACGAGAGCGACGTTCATCCAGAAGAAGAGCGCGTACCAGGCGCCGAGCACCTGCGCCGGCAGCAATCCATTGATGACCCAGGACAGCGGCGTGGCCATGACCGCCCAGCCCGCGTCGGGATCGCCGTACGCGGCGATCCGGAAACCCTCGGCGAACCATTCCGAGAGGACCACGCCACCGATCAAGAACAGGATGACCAGCGCGTCGCGTGAGAGCGTCGTCCTTCTCGGGTAGCGCCACACGAGTCGACGGAAGAGCGCGTAGCCGACCATGATCAGGACACCGAGCACGAACATGTTCTGGCCCAGCATCAGCAGCCGCCATAGCCAGCCATCGAGGAGCGGCCGGACGATGCGCTCGATCAGGCCGAAGGTGACGCGGTCCGCCGTGCCGACCGTCAGGATCACGAAGCCCCAGAAGATCGTCGCGTGCATGAGGCCCGCGTCGAGGTCGCGGAACATCCGTATCTGGACGATCGCGTACTTGAACATCGACGCGAACCAGCCCGCCTGATCGCCGACCGGCGCGGGCCGTGCGAGCGCGAAGACGCGCATGTGGCGCGCCATCAGTAGTACGAAGCCGATGACCGCGAGGATGAAGAGCGTGGGCGCGAGCGGGTAGAGCGGGACGCGCTCGACCATCTAGCTCTTGCCTTCGCCGCTGGCCGCGTGCTGGGTGTGACCGCCGAGTGTCTCGAGGGCGTGGTCGAGCAGCGGCTCGATCGCGGTCAGCGAGTCGAGGGCGCCGCCGCGGCTCCCCGGGACCGCGATGACCAGGGTTGTGCCGAGCACGCCGGCCACGCTGCGTGACAGGTCGGCCATGGGCGTCCTCGTGCGGCCGAACGCGCGCATCTGCTCGCCGAAACCCGCGATCTCGTAGTCGAGCAGTCCGTGCAGGGTCTGCGGCGTGACGTCGCGCGGGCCAAGCCCGGTGCCGCCGGTGCTGATGACGAGCGCTGCGTGGCCTGTCGCCCCGCTGACCGCAGTCGCGATCTCATCCATCTCGTCGGCCACGGTCGCGCGCTCGACGCCGTAGCCGAGCTCGGTCAGGCGCGCCGCGAGAGCCGCGCCGCTTTCATCCTGGCGCGTGCCCGCGCTGACTCCGTCGCTGATCGTCAGTACCAGCGCAACCTTGCTCAACGTTCGGGACGCTTGCGGAACGAGCCGCGTTTTGTCGGGACACCAGGGCGTGGCGCGGTGTCACCGGGGGCGCGCCGCCACTCACCCGACTTGCCGCCCGACTTCTCGAGCAACCGCACCTCGCGGATCGCGGCCCCGCGATCGACGCCCTTGACCATGTCGTAGACGGTGAGCGCGGCGACCGACGCGGCTGTCAGCGCCTCCATCTCGACGCCCGTCGGCCCGACGGTCGCCGCCGTCGCGCGGATACGCACGCCGGGACCGGCGCGCTCCGGGGTGATCTCGACCACGATGTCGGTCAGCGCGATCGGATGGCACAGCGGGATGAGCTCGGACGTCTTCTTCGCGCCCATGACGCCGGCCATCTCCGCCACCGTCAGCACGTCGCCCTTGGTGGTCTGGCCGTCGATGATCGCGGTCAGCGTCTCCTGCTCGAGCGTCACGAACGCTTCCGCGACGGCTCGGCGCGCGGTGGCGGGCTTTGCGCTCACGTCGACCATGCGCGGCCGGCCACCACGGCTGACGTGGGTCAGGCGGCGACGCTCGGAGCGGTCTGGTGGCTGCCTCATCGGATCCTGATCACCTCGACCTGTGTGCCAGCGGGGACGCTATCGAATTCTTCGCCAATGATCGCCAATCCGTCAGCAGCTGCGAGGGCCGACAGGACATGCGAATCCTGGCCACCAGCCAGACTGGCCCGCCAGCCGAGACCGTCATCAGCCGCCGTGAGCTTCACGCGGATGAAGGCGCGGCGGTTGTGCGCCTTGCTCACGGGTTGCTCGAGCGCCGCGCGGACGATGTCGCGCCCGATCACGTCGTGCTGGCCCGCGAGGCGGCGCAACACCGGCCGCACGAACAACTCAAAGGTGACGAGGCTGCTGACCGGGTTGCCCGGCAGGCCAAAGAGAAGCACCTCGCGTTGACCGTCCGTGGCGGGGGCGCGGCCGAACGCCAGAGGCCTTCCGGGTTGCACTGCGATGCGCCACAGGTCGATCCGGCCGATCTGCGCGAACGCGTCCTTGACGACGTCGTGGGCACCGACCGATACGCCGCCACTGGCCACGATCACGTCGGCCCACCCCAGCCCCTGGCGCAGATGGGCGAGCACGTCGTCCAGGTCGTCGCGCGCGATGCCCAGGACCTGCACGTCAGCGCCCAGCTCGCGTGCCTGCGCGGCCACGCCGAAGGTGTTGCTGTCAGGGATCTGCGCGGGGCCAAGCGGCTGACCAGGTGCCACCAGCTCATCGCCAGTCGCGAGGACGGCCACGTGCGGCGGGCGGTGAACCGTGAGCTGCGCGTGTCCACCCGCCGCGGCGACGGCGACCGCGGCGGGCGTTAGCTCCGTCCCTGCCTCAAGCAGTGGCGCGCCCGCAGTGAGGTCGCTGCCCGCGCGACGGATGTGCGCGCCGGGCTCCGCCGCTGAGTAGATGGCGACCTCGCGCGGCAGATCGGCGACGCCCGGCCGCGCGTCCGTGTTCTCGACCGGCACGACCGCGTCGGCGCCCGCCGGCACCGGTGCGCCGGTGAGGATGCGCAGGGCCTTGCCACTTGTGACAGCCACATCGGCCACCCGCCCGGCCGCCGCTTCGCCCGTGACCGCGAGCCGCACCGGCGCGTCCTTCGAGGCCATGGCGACGTCCGCGGCGATCACCGCGAAGCCGTCCATCGCGCTGTTGTCCCACGGCGGCAGCGTGTGGCGGCTGGTGAGATCCACGGCCAGGACCCGGCCCGCGGCATCACCGAGCGCGACCATTTCCGTGGGGAGCGCCGCGAGCCCCTCGAGCATGCGCGCCCGCGCGTCCTCGAGCGACATGAGCGGTGGCAGTTCGTGGCTCATTCGGCAAGACTCGCAGCGCGGCGACGGGCGAGCCACCAGACCAGACCGCCGCCGATCACGGACAGCATGCCGAGCGCGGCCGCGGTCAGCTGCCAGAACGCATACGGGTAGAGCCGGATCATGTTGCTGTCCGCCGGGAACTCCCAGTTGCCGCCGGGGAATAGGACGCGGTGAAACAGCTCGAACGCCGCGTCGAACACGAGGTAGCCGACGACCCCGACTACGACAGCCCCGATCGCCAGCCCTGCCCCGCCGCGCGCAACCGCTCGCCAGCGCCGCGCGTCGTGGGGGCGATGAGCGAGTGCTGCTATGACAAACGCGAGCGATGCGACCGCGAGCGCGACGAACAGGTAGAGCACCGCGCGAGCATCCCGCAGGTGCGCCTGCTCGTCGGCGGTGTACAGCAATTCTTGCGGTGGACATGGTGCGGCCCCAGGACACTCAACCGAGATCAGGAAGTCGCCCAGTCCGAGGAGCTGGCGGACGGTGCGGTCGGACGCAACCAGCGAGGCCTCAATCGGATAACCGGGGAGACCGCCGCCCGCTGCTGGGATCGCGAAATGCATCCAGATAGACGTCGTCAGCAGCAGAACGCCGACCACGATGATGACCAGCGCCGTGGCTGGCGGCAGCAGCCAGCTCAACCAGTCGCGGGCGGGCCGCGCTACCGCTACTCCTCCGCCAGGGTGTGCGCCTGCTCCATCCATCCTTCGACCACGAGACTGGGCGGCAGCTCAACGCCGAGCGCCCGGGCGGAGCGCGCAAGCCGCTGCTCGTATTCCGCGGCATTGAGCGCCAGCAGGTCGGAGAGGCCAAGGATGCCGGCCTGGGTGAATAGCCGTTGCTCGGCCGGCCCGAAGTTGGCCAGGTTGAGCAGCAGCGCCTCATCGCGCCATTCGTGGACATCGTTGACCGTGGCGCTGATCTGGTCGGCGAGGTACTGGCGCCGGGTGGGCGTCTCAGACACCTCGAGCAGCAGCCCGGTGGTGAAGATGCCCTGGCGCTCGAGGGCCTCGAGGTGATAGATCGGCACCCGCTGCAGGTGGTCGATCGGCGGCATGTGCGCTGGCCCTACTACTCGAGCGTGGCGTCGACGGACAGTTCGACGTTGCCCTTGAGGGCGCGCGAGATTGGACAACCATCCTTGGCCTTCTCGGCAGCATCCGCGATGTCGGCGTCGCTCGCGCCCGGGACACGGCAGCGCACCGTGATGTGCGACGAGATGACGGTCCAGCCGGCCTCGCGCTTGTCGCCGGTGATCTCGACCGTTGTCTCGATGTGCTCCGCCGTGAAGCCAGCCTTGAAGAGCGTGTTCGAGAACGCCATCGAGAAGCACGATGCATGGGCGGCTGCCAGCAGCTCCTCCGGACCGGACAGACCGGCCGGGTCTTCCGTTCGTGCTGACCAGCTGATCGGCAGATCGACCAGCTGGCCGCTCGACAGCGAGCTGACCGATCCGCTGCCCTCGGTCAGATTGCCCTGCCACTGCGCACGCGCTGAACGAACTGCTGCCATGTCTTTCCTCCTGTTTCTGCCCGGTTAGTCTAGGGCGCGCCAGATGAATCGCTCACTGCTGTACGGCATGGGTATCGGCGTGGTGGTGACCGCCATCGTCGCCCTTTTGCTGGGTGGCGCCTTCATTGGCCCGCGGGCCACGCCTTCGCCGTCGGTCCGGCCCAGCCTCAGCCCCCGCCCGTCGGCTTCCGTGCGGCCCTCGCCAACGCCTATCGACACGGCCATCCGCGCCACAGCTGTCGTGGTGCCCCAGCGCAGCGCCGACCTGGCGCTGCCGGTGAGCGGCATCGTCGACCAGATCTTCGTTCACGAGCTCGACGCCGTGACGATCGGCCAGCTGCTCCTCAGGCTCGACCAGTCGACGTACGAGGCGGCGATCGACGTGGCCCAGGAGGAGCTAGACAGTGCCGAGGCTGCCGTGACGAAGGCGGAGCTGCAGGTCGAGCGGCTGCCCGAGGACGCGACGCCGGCGGAGATCGAGCAGGCGCAGGTTGAACTGCGCCTGGCACGAACCGACCGTGATGTGGCGGCGTCGGCGCTGAGCGAAGCCCAGGTCGCGCTGCGCCAGACTGAGCTGCGAGCACCGTTCAGCGGCACGGTCGCGGCCATCAATGTCGAACGTGGCGAGCAGGCCCACGCGGGTGAGCCGGTGGTTACGATCGGCGACCTATCGGGCTGGCTGATCGAGACGACCGACCTGAGCGAGCTCGAGGTCGTGCACGTGCACGTTGGCGATGCCGCGACAGTGACCTTCGAAGCGCTGCCGGACCTCGTCCTCGCCGGCCATGTGGATCAGATTCAGGTCCGCGGCACGGGGCCTGCCGGCAATGTGGTTTTCGCGGTGGCCATCAGGCCGGACAGGCACGACGAGCAGCTGTTCTGGAACATGACGGCGACCGTTCGGATCACGCCCAGCGACTGACACTGGCGCGGCTGCAGCCGGCACTTCGCGGCACCATGTTGGACGGTTGATGCAACGGCACAACCACTGATCGCCACGTCAACGCGGGCCGGAATCGCCTAGATTCGCCTGGCTTGGCATTTCTAGCGAGGACATATTTCAGTGAGCGACGAGTTGCTTACACAACTGCTTCACGCCGACGAGAAGATTCAGGTCGAGGCCCAGGGCGAAGGCAGCCGGCTTGTCGTAACCGACCGGCGCCTGGCGGTAGTGAGCCGCACGGATCGGCCGGACCTGGATATCCCATTCGAGGGCGTGCGCAGAATCCAGTTCGATATTGAGCGCCTGCGTCCCGCGACGCTCGTAATCGTCCCAGAGCATCCCGATAACCACCCGCAGGTGCTGGCGATACCGCCTGAGCAATACAGCGCTGTCGGCGAGGCGCTTGCCGCCATCGGCCGCCGGCTCGCGGGCCATGCCGCGCACGACGCGCCCGCCTGATCGCGTTTCGTCGCGGGGCTCTTTCGTGCTGGAACAAGTGGTCGGGGCGAAAGGATTCGAACCTTCGACCTCTTGAACCCCATTCAAGTGCGCTACCAGGCTGCGCTACGCCCCGACACGGCAAGTCTAGCGGAGAGGTAGCGGCCCCCGAACACAGGGAGTTGGGGGCAATCGGTAGACCTTGCTTCGACGCCGGCGGCTCGGTGTAGGTCAGCCAGACCGCGAGCGCTCGACCCAACGGAGCGAAGCTGAGACCGACTGTTATCTGAGGCGGACAAGTAGCGCTGGCGCGCGACTCACGGCTCCGCTTCGACGGTCCTCACTTGGCCTATCCGATTGCCTTCCCCAACGCGGGTTCTTGCCGCGCACGTTAGTCGTGCCGAGCCGACGGCTCCATACGGACCATTTGCCAAGGGCCCGGACTCGGGTACCGGGTGGGGGTGCGGATAGGTGCGGTCTAGTTTGGCCAGAGACAGTAGAAGGGTTGTTGCAGAGTTCTCACACGCCTGTGGACAACTTGGTGCCATATGCGCGACGCGCCCATTGCTCCACGTCCGCAAGCTCGTCCTTCTGCTCGCGCGACAGCAGGTCGATCAGGCAGCGTTGGACGCTCTTGCCCTCGTAGATGCCGTTGTGCACCTCCTGGGCGATCGGCATCTCGACGTTGTGCCGCTTGGCCAGCTCCAGCGCGGCCTCAACGGTGTACGCGCCCTCCGCCACGCCCGCGAGCGTGCCCTCGATGTCGGACCACTTGCGGCCCTTGGCGAGCTCCACGCCCAGCGCGTGGTTGCGCGACAGGGCTGAGTAGCAGGTGGCGATGACATCGCCCAGTCCGGCCAGCCCGGCGAAGGTCAATGGGTGTGCGCCGGCGGCCATGCCGAGGCGCGTCATTTCCGCCAGGCCGCGGGTGATGAGGCCGGCCTTGCCATTGTCGCCGAAACCCAGCTGCTCGGCCGCGCCGGCGGCGATCGCGATTACGTTCTTGAGCGCGCCACATAGCTCGACGCCGGTCACGTCGCGGTTGCGGTAGACGCGGAACGAGCGCGTGCCGATGATCTCGCTCGCCGTCCGGCTGACCTCCACGTCCTCCGCGGCGATCACGGCGCTCGCGGGCAACCCGCGCGCGATCTCCAGCGCGAGGTTGGGTCCGGACATCGCACCGATCCTCTCCTTGGCCTCGGGCAGGACGTCGGCCAGGACCTGCGTCATGCGATCGAGCGAGCCCTGCTCCAGGCCCTTGGCCACGGACAGGAGGACCGCCTCGTTGTGCAGGTTGCCGCGGACGCGCTCCGCGGACGTGCGCATGGCCCGCGACGGCACCGCGAAGATGACCAGGTCGCTGGCGCTCGCGAGCGCGGCCGGGTCGGCGGTGATCTCGATCTCAACGGGCAGCGCGATGTCAGGCAGGTAGCGGCTGTTGCGCCGCTCCCCGATGAGCTGGCGCGCCTGCTCCTCGTCGCGCGCCAGGAGCGTCACCGGGCCGCGCCGCGACAGGTGAAGGGCGAGCGTCGTGCCCCATTGGCCGGCGCCCACGACGGCGCGCGTTGCGTGGCGTTCCATCGTGCCCAGCCTAGCCGCGCGCGCGGCTCTTGGAGCGAGTCGCTCGAGCGGCGCTGCGCCGCGGCCGGCGTGCCTCGTCGCGTTCGCGCTCGCGGATGACGAGCCGAATGGGCGTGCCCTCGAAACCGAAAGCCGCACGGAGCTGGTTGTCGAGATAGCGCTTGTAGGAGAAGTGCACGCCCTTTGAGTCGCTCACGAACAGCACGAACGTCGGCGGCGTGCTGCCGACCTGCGTCGCATACAGAAAGCGCGGCTGGCGGCCGTTGACCGTCGCCGGCGGGCGGCGCGCCGTGACGTCGCGCAGCCAGGTGTTGAGTGCGGGCGTCGGAATGCGGCGGCGTCGCTCGGCCGCGATCTCGACCGCCGCCTCCAGGACGCGCTCGACGCGCTGCCCGGTCATGGCGCTGATCGACAGGATGGGCGTCTTCGCCAGGAACGGTGCGTGGCGGCGCAAGCGCGCGACGTAATCGTCGAACGTGTGCCCGTCCTTTTCGACGAGATCCCACTTGTTGATCGCGATCACGAGGCCCGTGCCCTCATCGAGCGCATACCCCGCGACGTGGTCGTCCTGCGAGGTCATGCCGTCCACCGCGTCGATGACCAGGACCGCGACGTCGGCGCGCGTCACGGCCTTCAGGGCGCGCATGGTGGCGAAGCGCTCGGCATCCGGTCCGGCCGCGACCTTGCCGCGGCGGCGGACACCGGCCGTGTCAATCAGGCGCATCGTGCGGCCGGCCCACTCGAGCGTCGTGTCGATGGCGTCACGCGTCGTGCCCGGGATGTCGCTCACGATCGCCCGCGGCTGACCAAGCAACGCGTTGAGCAGCGAACTCTTGCCCACGTTGGGCCGGCCGATGATGGCCAGCCGGACCGGCCTGTCGCCAACGGCAAAGGCGGCTTCCTCGGTCTCACCCTCGGTCACCGCGTCGTCGCGGCTGGCCTCGTCTTCCGCGCGCTTGCGCTCGACCTCCGATTCGGATTCGGGCGGGAGCGACCACACGATCACGTCGAGCAGGTCGGCCACGCCGCGGCCGTGGATGGCCGAGATGGGGTGCGTCTCCGGCCAGCCCATCGCGTGAAACTCGGCCGCCTGGATCTCTCGCCCCGCGTTATCGGACTTGTTGGCGGCGACGATGACCGGTGCCTTCGCCGTGCGCAGCAGGCTGCTTGCCTCCTCGTCGGCCGGCGTCAGGCCCGCCTCGGCATCGACCATGAAGACGATCGTGTCAGCCTCGGCGATGGCCACGCGGGCCTGCTCCTGGACGCGCTCCTCGATGGGATCGCCGGGCCGCGTCTCGAGGCCGCCCGTGTCGACCACCACGAAGCGCCGGCCATTCCACTCGCCGACGTCGTACAGCCTGTCGCGCGTGGTCCGGGCGCGATCCTCCACGATCGCCACCCGATCGCCCACGATGCGATTGAAGAGCGTGCTCTTACCGACGTTTGGCCGGCCGACGATGGCGACTATCGGCAGACCTTCAGTGGGCGCGTCCCGTTCGACTGTCTGAGGCGTCCGCCTCCCGCGGCGGGTTGGCATGTCAGGCGGCGCCGGCGATCGGGGCGTGACCCTTCTCGCGACCGTGCTCGTCGAGCGAGGTGCTGCGATAGGCCGGAGTGGCGACCTCAGTCAGCGCCGCGTGGGCGAGCTCCTTCGCCCGCGGCTGCCGGTCGGCCGTGCCGGCGAGGGCGAAGACGCGCTCAGCGACCGCCTCCAGGTCCTCGATGGGCGTTGAAGTGCCACCTGTGACACCGACCACACGCGCGCTGCCGAACGCCCCGCCGTCGGCCAGGTCCGGCGCGCCCTCGATCTGGATGACCGGCTTGTTGGCGATCTGGCAGAGCCGGGTCAGCTCCTTGGTGTTGGCGCTGTTGCGACCGCCGACCACGACCATCATGTCGACCTCGGCCGCGAGCGCCATCGTGTCCTCCTGGCGCCGAATGGTGACGGGGCACACGGTGTTGATGATCTTCAGCTCGTGGCAGCGGCTCACGAGGTATGCGGCGAGCTTCTCGAACTTCCACGGCGGCTGAGTGCTCTGGCTGATGAGCGCCATGCGCTTGGTACGCGGGATGCGCTCCCAGTCCTCCTCCTCATCAACGACGATCGCATCCGGCGCGAAGCCGAGCAGCCCGACGACCTCGGGGTGGCGCGGCGTGCCCAGCAGCACGATCGTGTAGCCGTCGTCGACGAGTGACTTCAGCTCCTTCTGCTCCTGGATAACCCAAGTGCACGTGCCGTCGATGACCTCGAGACCGCGCTCCTGGGCGCGGCCCATCACCTCGGGCGTCACGCCATGAGCACGGATGACCACCGCGGCGCCGCGATCGACATCGTCGAGCGTGTCGACGGTCTGGATGCCCTGCGCCTGGAGCTGGGCGATGACGCCCTCGTTGTGCACGACCTGACCCAGCGTGTGGGTCTGCTTACCCTGCGCGGCGGCGAGACGCGCGTAGTCGATCGCCTCGCGCACCCCGTAGCAGAAGCCGGTCCGGCGCGCGATCCGGACCTCTTCGACGTTACCCATGATGGGTCAAGTATGGCATCGGCAGCCGCGATCAGGCCTGCCACCAAGGCCGCCGGCCATGTTGCTATGGCAGCGGCGAAGTCCCGATGTTGCGCAGCGAGCCATGCAACTGTTGACCGTCTCTGCGCGAGATGAAGCAGCTCAGACCCCGATCGCCTTCACCCCACCCGCTCAGGGTCGGCTGAAAGTAACCCAGGTTCAACTCGGACTCGGTGTCTGCGTCACGGCCCGTGTAGGTCTCGAAGGCAGGAACGCAGTTCTCCTGGATGTAGTCGTCGAAGCCCGACACAACTGGATATGGGTCGTCTGGGCCGGCTGGGTGCGTCAGCACGGTAATCACCTCGCGGTCGTGCGGGGAGGTGCAGGGCTGGTGCTGTACATCGGTGATCGTCTCTGTCTCCGCAGGTTTGTCAAAGCAGTCGCCGACAACCAACTCCGATGCATTGCTGCTCAGTCGGTCACGGAAGAGCCAGAAGCCGCCCCCGATTGCACCCACGATGGCCACGAGCACGACGATGCCCAGCCAATTGGTCTTCTTCTTTGGCGGCGCGACAGGCGGTGGCATGTAACTCGTCGGTCCGGACGGTGGCGCCTGGTAGCCCATCGGGCCGGGCTGCGGACCATCGGGCGGCGGGCTGGAGCCGGGCATCGCGTTGGGATCCGGCGCTTGAGTCATTCCTTGTCTCTCTCCCCTGGGTTCTGCTGACCTGGCAACTATACGGACGCTCGCACCCGGCAGAGGGGCGGCCTTGTACTAGTTCGCCGCACCAAAACGGCCGCGATGGCGTTCGTCGACGAGGGCGGCGATGCGGTCCATCAGCTCGTCCGATGCCGCGGCCATCGCCTGGCGATGCGGCAGGTGTGGGTCGAGCGTCAGCGTGAAGGGCTTGCCAATGTGCAGGCGGATGGGTGCGCGCAGGCGCGGCAGCTTCTTGCCGCGGCCGAGGAAGTAGTCGCTGCCGCTCACGCCGACAGGCAGGATGGGCGTGCCGGTACGAGTGGCGAGCATCGCGACGCCCGGCTTGGGCTCCTGCATGACGCCGGTGACGCTGCGCGTGCCCTCCGGGAAGATGCAGAGCACGTCGCCGCGATCCAGCACTGCGCGCGCGACTCGATATGCCTCGATGTCGCTGCCCCCGGCCTTGACCGGCGTCGCGCCGAGCTTCCTGAGGATCCAGCCCAACGGCCCGATGAAGAGCGCCTGCTTGGCCAGGATGTGCATCTGCCGGCCAAGCATTGGTGTGAGCCAGCCTGCAACGAGTGGCGGGTCGGCGTTCGAGATGTGGTTAGAGACAACGATCAGCGGCCCTGTGCGCGGGATATCGCCGTCGACCTCGACCGTGACCCTCGCTCCAAGGCGCAGCAGCGTGCGCGAGAGCACACCCGCGATGCGCAGCAGCAGCGGCACGCCCTTGCTGGGGCCTTTCGCGACGGCGTCATTCATCGAGCGAGTCGTCCTTCTCCGCGCGGCGGATCAGCGCGACCACCTGATCGACCGTCTGCTCGAGCGTGTTGGCGGACGTATCAAGGACGATCGCGCCGTCAGGTATGCGCAGCGGGCTCGCGGCGCGCGTGCTGTCGATTTCGTCGCGCTCGCGCAGCTCGGCTTCGATCTGGGCGAGCGCGCGCGGATCGTTGGCCAGACCTCGTTCCGCGGCCCGCCGACGCGCGCGCTCCGCGACCGACACGTCGAGGTACAGCTTCAGATCGGCGTCGGGCAGCACAACGGTGCCGATATCGCGCCCGGCCATGATGAGCCGCCCGCCGTCAGCCAGGGCGCGCTGCACGGGCAGCAGCGCGGCGCGTACCTGCGCATGCTGCGACACGCTGCTCACTGAGCGGTCGACCTCGGCTGTGTGGAGCTCGTCGGTGACCTCCCGGTCGTCGGCAACAAGACGCACGTAGCGCTGGCGCTCGTCGTGCTCGAGCCTCATGTGCGCGATCAGGCCGACCAACGCATCTGCGTCGTCGACATCGACGCCGCGCGCCATCTGTAGCCAGGTCAGGCCGCGGTACAGGACGCCCGTGTCGCAGAAGCGGTAGCCAACGACTTCGGCGGCGCGCATGCCGACGGTGCTCTTGCCGCTGCCGCCCGGCCCATCGACGCTCACCACGAGGTCGCGGCCGTGCCCCGTGACGAGCAGCTCCAGCTGGCCGCGCTCTGCGGCCGAAAGGCGGCGCGTGTCGCCCAGGGCCATGTCACCCATGCGCAGCGTGCCGATGCGCATCCGTACGAGCCGATGAACGGGCATGTTCACGGCGCCGAACATGCGCCGCACCTGGCGCTTCATGCCCTGGCCCAGCGTCACCTGGTACCAGGCGAGGCCGCGCACCTGGTCGCCGAGGAGCGCCACCAGGCGGCGCGTCTCCGCCGAGGTCGACTGCCGCAGCGCGATGAGCCGCGCGACCCCTTCCTCGAGGATGATGCCGTCCGTCAGCTGTTCGCGCTGCTCAGCGGTCAGCGGCTGGAGCAGACCCACGGCGTATTCGCGCTCGACGCCGTGGCGCGGGTGGAGCATGCGCTGCGCCCACGCGCCGTCGTTGGTGAGCAGGAGCAGACCTTCCGAGTCGCGGTCGAGCCGTCCAACCGGGTAGAGCCGCGCGGCGCCCTGGCGCAGCGCGGCAGGAACGAGGTCGATCACCGTCTGCTCGGCGTGACGGTCACTGACGGTGCTCGTCACGCCGGCCGGCTTGGCGAGCAGCAGGTAGACGCGCGACTGGCCGGCGCCAGAGATGAGCTTGCCGTCGACCGTGATCTGGTCCGCGGCCGGGTCGACCTGCAAGCCGACCGTCGCCGTCACGCCGTTCACCGCGACGCGACCGGCAATCACCATCTGCTCGGCGGCGCGACGCGACGCGACACCTGCATCGGCGAGCGCCTTGTGGACGCGCACGCGGTCACTCATCGAGCCGCAGGGCGGCCTCCGGTTCGAGCGGCGGCAGCTCGTCGAGCGACGTCAGCCCGAAGCGCTCCAGGAAATCGAAGCCGGTCCCGTACAGGAACGGCCGACCCACAGCATCTGCCCTGCCCTGCTCGACCACCAGCCGGCGGTGGAGCAAGCTGCGCAGCACGTAGTCGGAGTCGACACCGCGTATGCGCTCGATGACGGAACGCGTCACGGGTTGGCGGTAGGCGACGATCGCCAGCGTCTCCAGCGCAGCCGGCGAGAGGCGGCCGCCGTCTGCGCCGATGTAGCGCGCGATGAGCCGGCCCGCCTCGGGCGCGGTGACCAGCTGGACGTGCTCGCCGGCGGACAGCAGGCGCAGACCGCGCTCGCGCAGCGTGACCTCGAGATCCCCGAGCAGCGCATCGACATCCTCGACCGCGACACCCGCGAGGCTCGCGATCTCCCTGCGCGCGAGCGGCCGCTCGGCCACGAATAGCAGCGCCTCGAGCTGGGCCGCGCTCAGCTCGCCGGGCGGCGGCTCAAGAGGCCCCCGGGGCTGGTCGGCCGGGTCGGTCAAATCGGTCAGCTCGTCAACCATCGGATGCCTGATTCTCAGCGGGCAGCCTTGTGACCGTGATCGGGCCCCATGGCTCTGCCTGGTCGATTGCCACCTCGCGCCCCTTCGCGAGCTCGAGCAGCGCCAGGAACGTGACCGCGACAACGACGCGGTCTGTCACGTCGCGCAGCAGCTCCTGCAGGACGATCAACGGCGCGCGCTTGAGCGCCGCACGGATGACCTCGGTCCGCTCCTCGAGCGTGATCGTGCGCGCCATGACCTCCGGCGGAGCGGGCGCCGGCGGCACGAGCTTGACGCTGGCGAGGAGCGCGTCGGCGAGCAGCTGCGGTGCTAGCGCTGGGCCGGGGTCTGGCCGCGCGCCACTCAGCCCGGCAGCGAGGGCGGCGGCCGCTTCCCGGTGATACAGCCACGCCCCGGTTGCGCGGCGATCACCCAGGACGCGGCCGGCGTCGCGGAACATGCGGTACTCGATCAGCCGCCTGCGCAGCTCCTCCTCCGGATCAGCCGCATCAGCCGCCGTGCCGTCCGCGCCCAGATGCGGTGCGCGCGGCAGCAGCGCCCGCGTCTTGATGAGGATGAGCTGCGAGCACACCGTCACGAACGAGCTCAGCAACCCCAGGCGACCTGTCTCGATGCGGGCGAGCGCGTCGAGGTACGCGCCGGCAAGATCGCCCAGGCGGACGGTCAGCACGTCGAGCTGGCGCTGCTCGATCAACGCCAGCAGCAGCGCCAGCGGTCCATCGAAATAATCGCTCCGGACGTGCGTCGACTCTTCCGGCCGACGGCCGGTGCCGAAGCTGATCTCGACCGGGGTGGCTGGCGCGGTCACCGTCCTGCTGCCCTCGCCCTAATTGGCCTGGTCGGCGAGCAGCAGCGCTCGGCCGAGCACGGGGTCGGTCGGCTCAGCCTGGTTGCGAATCAGCTCGACCGTGGCGGCGTTGCAACCCGCGGCCGCGGCCAGCTCGGCCGAGCGCGCGGCGTGGTCGCGCATCGTGGCGAATGCCGCCCGGAAGGTGGGCACCCGTTCGAACGCTCGCTCGACCCGCGCCCCATAGCGCTCGCCGAGCGACCAGGCCACGCGGTGCCACACGTGGAGATCGCGGCCTTTGCCGCAGTCGTGCAGCAGACCGGCGAGAAGCAGGTCGGGCTGTGCGTGGCCGTCGGCCCGGAGCGCGGCCACGACATCGAGCCCGTGACGCTGATCGGCCGGATGCATGGCGTCAAACAGGTCCATCTGCGGCGGGGAAAGCCAGCTCCGCAGTTCGGCCCGCTCCGCTGCGCTGACGCGGCCGGTGAAATAGCGCCCAAACCGACGGACCTTGGCCGCCCACCAACTCATCGGCGCGTGCGCCCCGTCAAACCGGGAACCCGAGCAGGATGCCTGCCAGGACACTGGTCAGGTCGCCGACGAACCGCGGTGCCGCGACGATCACCAGGATGAGGACCACGAAGCCGTACTGCTCGAACTGGCGCAGGCTGTACGCGGTGCGGGCATCGACCAACCCGAGCAGCGCCCGCCAGCCGTCGAGCGGCGGGATCGGCAGCAGATTGAAGACGAGCAGCAGGATGGCGATCTTCACGAACAGCACGGCGACGAAGAAAGCGAAGCTCGCCGCGTCGTTGCTCGCGACCGCAACGAGGAGCGCCGGATCGGCGTGGATGAGCCGCAGCGGAATGGCCACGGCCATGGCCATCACGAGATTCGAAATCGGCCCGGCCAGGGCGACGATGGCCTCGCCGCGCCTGCCGTAACGCAGGTTGTAGGGGTTGACCGGGGTCGGCTTCGCCCACCCGAAGCCAATTCCGGCAAACAGCATGCTGACCGCCAGCAGGCCACCGCCCAAGGGGTCAAAGTGGGCAATCGGGTTGAGCGTCAGCCGGCCCTGGTAACGCGCCGTCGAGTCGCCCAGCCGGTACGCCGCCCAGGCGTGGCTGAACTCGTGAACCGGAAACGCGATCAGCAGGAAGATGGCGACGACAATCGCGCCGCCGACAAGCCGTTCAGGGGTCACAGCCGACCGAGCAGCTCGCCCTTCTTCGCCTCGTATTCCTCGGCGGTGACCGCGCCGCTGTCGCGCAGATCGGCGAGGCGAGCCAGCGTCTCGGTCACTTCGCGCGACTCATCCTCCTCGGAGGCCGCCGGTGCGGGCGCGGCTGGCGCTGGAGCGGGTGCGGCCGGCATGGGCGCCGGCGGGGCGGCTGGGGCCGGCGCGTCGGCGCGGAGCGGCGGCGTTGGCGCGCGGCCGTAGATGAACTCGGTCTCGAGGTTGTGCTTTTGGGTGAGCATCGTCTTCTTGAATTCCTTGGGGCTACGCAGCATGTGATAGCGGTCAACCGCCTGCTCGGCTGCGGTCAGGATCTCGAGATCGCCGAAGTTGAGCATCCGCCCCAAGAGCGACTGGCTCAGGATGGCGTCATTGATCTTCTCGAGCGAGCTGTCGGCCGAGCGCTTATTGAGTACGCCGGTGACCTTGAGCAGCCGGCGGTTGGTGATCATGTAGTCCTGTGCCCACCAGATCCAGAAGCGGTACAGGAACACAATCACGCCGAGCGCCAGCATGATCAGTGCGACGCCGCTCAGGATGTCGCGCATGGTGCCCGGGGCGACGTTGAAGTAGGCGATCAGGAAGAGGAGCAGGAGCCCGCCCACGAACAGCGCGACGCCGGCGCGGGCGCGACCAATGAGCGCCAGCCAGTGCTGGCGGGTGCGCAGGACGATGACCTCGCCTTCGGTCAGGAGGGTGTCCGCGTATCGGGCCATGTGCGTGTCTCCTCTTCCTAGGCGCGGGGGTGGGCCCGCGCGTAAACCTGTCTGATCCGCTCGCCAGTGAGATGGGTGTACAGCTGCGTGGTGGTGATGCTCGCGTGTCCCAGCAATTCCTGCACGACTCGCAGGTCGGCCCCGCCCTCGAGCAGGTGGGTGGCAAAACTATGACGCAGCGTGTGCGGTGTCACGTGGCCGCGCACGCCGCCCACGAGCGCCGCGTGACGGATGACGCGCCACGCGGCCATGCGGCTCAGGCGCGCGCCGCGGGCGCTGACGAACAACGGACCGCCGCGCTTGAGCGCGGACTTGGCTTGTTTGTGTTGGGCGACGCCCAACAGAGCCGGCCGCGCCTCGTCGATGTATTTCGTCAGCGCCGCGAGCGCCACGTCGCCAACCGGCAGCCGCCGCTCGCGGTCGCCCTTGCCGATGACCCGGACGCTGCCTTCCGATAACGCCACGTCCTCCAAGTCGAGGTTGAGCGCCTCGCTCACCCTCAGCCCGCAGGCGTAAAGCAGTTCGAGCAGGGCGCGATCGCGCAGGCCGAGCTCGGTTGTCGCGCTCGGTGCCTCGAGCAACGCCTCGACCTGCCCGACGTCGAGCGTGTCGGGCAGCTGGCGCGCCGCGCGCGGCAGATCGAGCAGCGACGCGATGTCCTTCTCGGTCAGCCCCTCGGCGAAGCAGAACCGGTAGAACGCCCGGATGGCCGCTGCCTTGCGCCTGTGGCTCGACGGCTTCAGGACGCGCGGCGGCTTGGTGAGCGCGGCGAGATAGTCGACCGCGCCCTGTGCGCCGCTCGCCCAATTGGCGCGCTTGCGCTCGAGGTATTGCCCGTACCCGCGAAGGTCATTGGCATAAGCGCGCATCGTCGCGTCGGCAAGCCCGCGCTCGACGCGCAGAAACGTCAGGTACGCCTCGATCGCGTCGTCAAGCGTCATGGGTTCGCCTGCACCTCCGCCGCGATACCCCAAGGTGGCGTCTGTTCACCTGCAGCGAAACAACGGCAAACTTGGGCCTCGAAGGTGGCGGTTTGTCTAGGGCCGCTGAACAGGCAGCCAGGCTCGGGCCTGATCTGGCCCAAATCGGGCGACATCTTGGCTTTTGTTTCAGCGGTGGCGAACAAGGTCAGGCGCTCGCCGCCGGCGCCAGCTGCTCGCGCGCAGACGCCGCACGTTCGAGCAGCTCGTCCGCGGCGGCGAGCGTCGCTGTTGCGCCCGCCGCGCCGCCGAGCATCTGGGCCAACTCGTGGCGCCGCTCCCCATCGTCGAGGCGCGTGATCTCGGTCACCGTGCGGCCATCTCGCTCGCGCTTCTCGATGCGCAGGTGGCCGTCGGCGTAGGCGGCGATCTGCGGCAGGTGGGTGACGCACAGCACCTGGTGGTCGCGTGCCAGGCGCCACAACAGCCGACCGACCGGATCGGCCGAGCGCCCACCGATGCCCGCATCCACCTCGTCGAAGATCAGCGTCGGCGTCTGGTCGGCCGCCGCAAGGACCGACTTGAGCGCGAGTGCGACGCGCGACAGCTCGCCGCCGCTGGCGATCCTGGCGAGCGGCCGGGGAGGCTCGCCCGGATTGGGGGCGAGGAGATAGCTCACGGCGTCGCTGCCGCTCTCGTCGAGGGGCGCATCGTCGAGGTCGATCACGAATGCGGCCGACGGAAACCCGAGCTCGACCAGCCGCGCGGTCACCTCCCCTGCCAGGCCCGTAGCCGTCTTCGCGCGGGCGTTGTGCAGGGCGCTGGCCGCAATGTGCGCGGCGGTGCCCAGACGCTCGGCGTCAGCCTGGCGACGAGCGCGCTCGGCTTCCGTGCCCTTCAGTCGGTCGACCTCCGCCCGCTGCTGCGCGCCGTACTCGATGAGCGCCGCCTCGTCATCGCCGTACTTACGCATGAGCCCATACAGGACGCCCAGGCGCGCCTCGATCTGCTCCGTGTCGCCCACGGTCTCGGACATCTGCTCGGCCCGCCGGCGCAGCTCCAGCGCTATGTCGTCGAGCTCCGCTTCGAGCCCGATCATGCGCTCGGACAGCGATTGCGCGCTCGCATCCAGCCGCGCGAGGTCGGCCACCGCGCGTGACGCCCGCGCCAGTCCATCGTGCGCGCCGCGACCCTCCCCGCTCAGCGCCTCATGAGCATCGCTCAGCAAAGACGCGATGCGCTGGGCGTTGCCCGCCAGGGCGAGCCGCGACTTGAGCTCATTGATTTCGCCGGGCTGTACAGATGCGGCCTCGATCTCGTCCGCAGCGAACGCGGCAAGCTCGAGGCGGCGCTGCAGCTCGGCCGGATCGGTGGCCAGCTCTCTGAGCGCGGCTTCGTTGGAGCGCAGCGCCTGCACCGCTTCACGAACGGCCAGCCGCAGTTCGCCGCAGCCGCCGTAAGCGTCGAGCACGTCGCGCTGCCACGCTCCCTGGAGCAGTCGCTGCTGATCGTGCTGGCCGTGGATCTCGACGAGCGGATCGACCGTCGCCGCGAGGCGCGCGGCAGTGACGGTCTCATCGTCGATGCGCGCCACGCTCCGGCCCTCCGCCGACACCTCGCGTACGCAGATCAGCGGGTCGTCGGTCGCGCCGTCGTTGTCGGCCGCACCGGCGCGATCGAACAGCGCCTCAACCCGCGCGCCCGTCGCGCCGTGGCGCACGAGGCCACTGTCCGCCCGCGCGCCCATCACCAGGCCCAGCGCGTCTATGAGGAGCGATTTGCCGGCACCGGTCTCGCCGGTGATCACGGTCAGGCCCGCGCCCAGCTCGACGCGGGCGCGCTCGATCAGTGCCAGGTCGCGGACCGCCAGCTCGCGCAACACGAAGTCAGCCTAGCGCTCGCGGCGGCGTTGATGCTGCGCTCTCAGTCAACGGTGCTGAGTCATCCATGATGACTGGTGAGTTACGCAGGGTGACTCAGCCCCCGTGACGTCGCGACTCGGCGATGTCGATTACGCGGGGAGCAGCGCGGCCTTCTGGCGCAGCAGGTCCCAGAAGGGCAGCGCTCCGGGCGGCTCGATGAAGCGCATCGGCCGGTCCATCGCGCGCACCTCGACTGAGTCGCCAACCTCGATTGGGTAGTCGTCGCGGCCGTCGATGCTGACGATGCCCGGCGCGCCATCGACGAGGCTGACGCGC
>DATBRX010000101.1:0-3246 GCA_036560085.1 Candidatus Limnocylindrales bacterium | reverse complement strand
GCGACGCCGCGACCAACTGCCTCGCCGACACCGGCTCCGACCCCGACGCCTGCGCCAAAGGACTACAGCGGGCGATCGCACTTCTGGTACCCGGCCCTGAACATCGACGCCGACTGGTCGTGGTACGGCTGCGACTACGGCGGCGACCCGAATGGCCTGGGCGGCGGCATCTATCGCTGGGGTTGCGGCCCGGCCAACAACATCTACCTGCTCAGCCATGCCTGGAGCACGTTCAAGAAGATCAAGCTCGCTTACCACAACGGTGCCCTGCAGGAAGGCCAGAACCTTTGGTATGCCACCGCGCAGGGCGACGTGACCAAGTGGGAAGTCAAGTGGATCCGGCGCGTGACCGACGATTACCTCGACGCGACCGCGGGCGAGTGGGCGCTCAACGACTCACCGACGCCGATCATGACGCTCCAGACCTGCGACGGTAGCCAGGACCAGTACCGGATCATCGTCCGCCTCGTCCCTGCGGACTGATCCTGAGTCGCTGCCACAGGCCGTGGCGCGGCTGACTTTGCGACCTTCGGCACATGTCGTCGGGCATCTCCCTGGCTAACGTCGGACGGTGGTAATTCCGGCCGGAGCGTTGCCCGGCCGTCCACCCTGTGAGTCGGAGGTGGCCCGTTGGACGCCGTCGCTCTCGCGCGTCTTCAGTTCGCCTTTACGGCGGCTTTCCACTTCATCTTTCCGGCAATCACGATCGGCTTGGGCCTGCTCGTCGCGATCGCTGAAACCATTCGCTGGCGACGCAACGACGATACCTGGGACCGCCTCGCGCGCTTCTGGACACGCATCTTTGCCCTGACCTTCGCCGTGGGCGTGGCAACGGGCATCGTGATGGAGTTCCAGTTCGGGACCAACTGGTCGCGTTTCTCGACGTTCGTGGGCGACATCTTCGGATCGCCCCTCGCGGCCGAGGGGATCTTCGCGTTCTTCCTCGAGTCGACCTTCCTGGGGATCCTGCTCTGGGGGCGGGAGCGCATCAGCTCACGCCTGCGCTGGTTCAGCGCGCTCATGGTGTCTGTAGGTTCAGCGCTGTCGGGCCTGTGGATCATCATCGCCAACTCGTGGATGCAGACGCCGGCCGGCTACGAGATCCACGGTGACCGCGCGGTCCTGACCGACTTCCTGGCCGCCGCGCTCAATCCCTCGACCCTGCCGCGCTACCTGCACACCATCGCCGCGGCGACCGCCGTCGGCGCTTTCGCCATGGCCGGCATCGCCGCGTGGTACCTCCTGCGCCAGCGTCACCAGGACGTGGCACGACTCAGCCTGAAGCTCGGCCTGTCGGTTGCCCTCGTCTCGTCACTAGCGATGTTCATCACCGGCGACACCCACTCGCGCCAGGTGGCTGATACCCAGCCGGTGAAGTTCGCCGCGATGAACGGCCTCTTCGACACCGAGCAGGGTGTGCCGATGATCATCTTCGCCTTCCCGCCCGGCGACGACGGGCCGTCCGACCTGCCCGCTGTGGCGATTCCCAACCTGCTCAGCCTCCTCACCCGCTTCGATGCCAACGCGACCATCGACGGGCTCAGGGAGTATCCGCGCGACGTGTGGCCACCCGTCGCGGCGACATTCACCACCTATCACCTCATGGTCGGGCTGGGCACGTTGATGCTGCTGGTCATGGTTCTCGCCGTGCTCGCCTGGCGGCGCGGGCGGCTGGATCGGTGGCGCTGGCTGCTCGGAGCGATCGTCCTGATGACACCCGCGCCGTTGATCGCCGTGCAGCTCGGTTGGGCGACCGCGGAGATCGGCCGCCAGCCGTGGATCGTGTACGGACTGATGCGCACCGCCGACGGCGTGTCGCCCATCGTGAGCGCGCCCGAGGTGCTGCTCTCGTTGATCGGATTTGGGCTGGTCTACCTCGTGCTGGCCGCGCTGTGGTTGTTCCTGGTGAGACGCGAGCTCATGACCGGGCCGGCACCGGGCGCCATCGTCCCGGAACCGGAGCAGCAAATCGAATCGGTGCCGGCGATCGTGCCGGCGGAGGTGCCCGCGTGATCACCCTTGCCGATATCTGGTTCGTTCTGATCGGAGTCCTGCTGGTCGGCTACGCCGTGCTCGATGGCTTCGATCTTGGTGTCGGGATGCTGTCACCACTGGTCGCCCGCACATCCGCTCAGCGCTCGACGCTCATGCAGGCGATCGGGCCCGTATGGGACGGCAACGAGGTCTGGCTGTTGACCCTGGGCGGCGCGCTGTTCGCCGCGTTCCCACTGGTCTACGCGACCGTGTTCTCCGGCTTCTACCTGGCGCTGATGTTGTTGCTGCTCGGCTTGATCATGCGCGCCGTGGCCATGGAGTTCCGCCACCAGGTGGAATGGCCTCGTTGGCAGCGCGCCTGGGACTGGGTGTGGTGGCTGGGCTCGCTCTTGCCAGCGCTCCTTCTTGGAGTGGCGCTGGGCAACGTCGCACGTGGCCTGCCGCTCGACGACGGCCAATACCTGGGCGGCCTGCTCGGCCTGCTCAACCCGTTCAGCCTGCTCGTCGGCGCAGCCGGAGTCGCCATGTTCGCGACTCAGGGCGCCGCATGGCTGGTGCTGCGCACGGTGGGCGAGGTGCAAGCGCGGGCACGTCGACTGGGAACCTACTGTTGGGCGGCATTTGCCGGGTTGTGGGTCCTGGTGACGATCGCGGCGGTAATTGACGCGCCCCATCTCTGGGTCAACTACGGGCAGCCGCTGCTGTGGCTGGCGCCGCTGGCCTTCGTGGCGGCAATGGCGTGGACCGGCTGGTCCTTACTGCGCGGCGGCTCTGATCGCTCCCCCATCGCGGGCTCGTCGCTCGCGATCGGCGCGCTGATCCTGATCCTGGGCCAGGCCCTGTACCCGGCGCTCCTGCCCGATCGGGCCGGGTCGGCCGATCTCACAGTCTCCAATGCCGCTTCCACGGACACCAGCCTGACGGTGATGCTGGTCGTGGCCCTGATCGGAATGCCGCTCGTCCTGGGGTACACCGTGTTCGTGTACCGGCGCTTCACGCATAAAGTGGAGGAATCATCGCCGGGCTACCACTAACCTCGCTATCGTCGCCGGGTGGCGACCCTTCGAACAGCGCACAGTGACGAGCTGACGGCCGCGGAAGTGGCGCGGCTGCACGAGCTCATGCGCGACGCCTTTGCCGACAACGAGCACGGTGGCTTCACAGACGACGACTGGCAACACGCCCTGGGCGGCACGCACCTCCTCCTCGAGGCAGACGGCGCGATCGTGTGCCACGCGTCCGTGGTGACGC
>DATBRX010000100.1:0-9644 GCA_036560085.1 Candidatus Limnocylindrales bacterium | reverse complement strand
GTCGAGCGCATGTGCGGCGTCGATGGTGAACGGGCCGCTGGCCGTACGTGTCAACGCCGCCAGGTACGCCCCGCTGCCCAGCTGATCGCCCAGGTCGCGCGCGATGGCGCGGATGTACGTCCCGGCCGAGCAGGCGACCTCAATGGTGGCCACCGGTCGTGCCGGATCGGCGTCATCCCAGGCGAGCAGGTCGACCCGATGAATGGTCACGCGGCGCGAGCGCAGCTCGGGCTTCTCGCCGTGGCGTGCCAGCTCGTACGCCTTGCGCCCACCGACACGCACCGCGGAGTAGTCGGGCGGCACCTGGTCGATCTCGCCGCGGAATGACGCCAGCGCCGCCTCGAGCTCCGCCCGCGTGGGAGCGGCCCCGGTTGGCGTTAGCTCGCCGTCCAGGTCATCGGTGGTCGATCGCGCGCCGAAGGCGACGAGCGCGCGGTACGCCTTGTCGTCGGCCATGTGGTACTCCACGAGCCGCGTTGCCTGGCCCACGAACACCGGCAGCACGCCCGCGGCAAACGGATCGAGCGTGCCCCCGTGGCCCACCCGTTTCACGCCTGTCAGCCGGCGCACCAGGGCCACGATGTCGTGTGAGGTCGGTCCCGGCTCCTTGGCGACCACGATGATGCCGTCGAACGGTGTGGCCCCGCCCCCGCCGCGTTTTGGCGCGTCTGCCTCAGCCACGCCGCTCGGTCAGCTCGCGACGCGCGGCGTCGAGCACGACGGGTATCGCCGCGTCGATGGGCTGTGGCAGCGTGGCGCCCGATGCGCGGGCATGGCCGCCGCCGCCGAAGAGGCCGGTCAGCACGGTAGCGTCGGGCCCGCCGTCGCGGGTGCGAACGCTGATCTTCGTTCGCTCACCCATGTCGCGGAAGAGGAGCATCATCTCCGCGCTGGCGGATTGGCTGAGCAGGTCGGACAGCCCCTCGGTGTCCTCGACTGAGGCGCCCGAGGCCTCGTAGTCGGAGTCGTACAGGGCCGACCAGGTAAGCCTGCCGTCGAGCTCCGATTCGATCCGGCCCAGCACCAGGCCGAAGAGCTTCAGCTGGCGGTTGGGCTTGGTTCGATAGAGCAGCCGCGCGGTGTCGGACAGCGGCGCACCCGCGCCGACCAGCTCGGCCGCGACACGCAGGGTGCGCGGCGTCACGTTGGGATGCTGGAAGTTGGCCGTGTCGATGACCACGCCCGCCATGAGGTTCGCGGCGATCGCGCCGTTCACGGCGTCAAGAGGCACGCCGAGCGCGGGCATCAGCAGGGTGTCCATCTCGCACGTCGCCGCCGCGGTCGCGTCCACCCAGTTGAGGGCGCCGAACCCGGTGTTGCTGATGTGGTGGTCGATGTTGACGATCGGCACGCGGCCGAACAGGTCGCCGTGGCGACCCAAAACAGATCCGACGCGGGCCAGGTCGCCGCAGTCGCCGACCACGATCAGGTCGTAGTCATGGCCGGCCTCGGGATCGCGCCGGAAACGGTCGATGTGCGGCATGAACTCGTACATCGGCGGCACAACGTCGGAGCACAGCGGCGTGGCCCGCTTGCCGAGCGTCTCCAGGGCAAGCGCCAAACCCAGCGCGGAGCCGAGCGCGTCCGCCTCCGGGTTCTCGTGGCACACAGTGAGCACGTCGGTTGCGGCGAGCAGGCGCTGCACGATGTCCGCTGGCACGGCGGCGACGTCCGCCAGCGTGAGCGAGTTGAGCGAGTTGGGCGAGTTGGGCGAGTTGACCGTCACCCGTCGCCCTCGGCCGCGGGGCTCTTCCGTTGGGGCGACGGCAGCGTCTCGATCGACGGCTCGAGCTCGCCCGTGCCGCCCTGTTCGAGCTCCTCGAGGATCTTCATGACGCGCGTCCCGCGCGCCGCAGTCTCGTCTTCGCGGACATGGAACTCGGGGATGCGCTTGAGGCGCAGCCGGCCCAGGCGTCCGCGGACATATGGCATCGCGTGGCCCAGGGCGCGCAGGGTCTGCTTCTTCTCGTCCGGGCTGCCGATCACCGACACCCACACGGTTGCATGGCGCAGGTCGGGCGCCACCTCGACATCGGTGATCGTGTGGAACCCGATGCGCGGGTCATCGACGTCGCGCCGGATGACCTCGTTGATCTCCTCGCGCAGCAGCTCGTCGAGGCGTCTCGTTCGGTTGGTCACCGCCTAAGACCTACTTCTCGACGACGCGCGAGACCATCTGCTGGCTGAAGCACTCGATGACGTCGCCCTCTTCGGCCGAGTTGAAGTCGGCCAGGCCGATGCCGCACTCATAGCCCGTCTGGACCTCGCGCACGTCGTCACGGAAGCGGCGCAGCGACTCGATCTTGTCGGTCGCGATGAGCTTGCCCCCGCGGTAGACGCGCGCGCCGCCCTTGACGATGCGGCCCTCTGTGACATACGAGCCACAGATCACGGTCCGACCCGACCTGAAGATCTGGCGCACCTCGGCGCGGCCTTCGACGACCTCCACCTCGACCGGCTCGAGCAGGCCGCTCAATGCGGCGCGCATCTCGTCAGTCAGCTGGTAGATGATGTCGTACAGGCGCACGTCGACGCCCTCTGCCTCAGCCGTACGCCGGGCCTGTGGATCGACCTTGGCGTTGAAGCCGACGACGATTGCGTTCGACGCGGAGGCGAGCAGGATGTCGTTATCGGTGATGTCGCCCGTGCCCTCGTGCAGGATGTTGATCCGCACCTCGTCGTTCTGGACCTGCTCGAGCGCGTGGCGGATGGCACCGAGCGAGCCCTGGACGTCAGCCTTGAGGATGACGCGCAGCTCCTTGGTCTGTCCGGCCTGGATCTGGCGGTACAGATCCTCCAGCGTGGCGCGGCCCGTCTGCTCGGGCGCGGCGCCGGCGCGACGCGTCTCGATCATGGTGCGCGCGGCCTTCTCGTCGGCGACGACGCGTAGGATGTCGCCCGCCGCCGGTACCTCGGCGAGACCCAGGATCACCGCCGGCGACGATGGGCCAGCCTTGGTAATGCGCTGGCCGTGGCTGTTCTCGAGGGCGCGCACGCGGCCGTAGGTGTCGCCTACGACCACGATGTCGCCCACCTTGAGCGTGCCTGTCTGGACGAGCACCGTGGCTACCGGCCCGCGGCCCTTGTCGAGCTCTGCCTCCACCACCGTGCCGATGGCCGGGCGCTTGGGGTTGGCCTTGAGCTCCTGTACGTCGGCGACGATCAGGATGGTGTCGAGCAGGTCCTGCAGCCCGGCGCCGGTCTTGGCGCTGACCGGCACGAGCGGCGTATCGCCGCCGAACTCCTCGATGATGACGCCGTGCTCGGACAGCTCCGTCTTGACGCGCTCCGCGTTTGCCTCCGGCTTGTCGATCTTGTTGACCGCGACCACGATCGGCACCTGCGCGGCCTTGGCGTGGTCGATGGCCTCGAGCGTCTGGGGCATCACGCCGTCATCGGCAGCCACCACGAGCACCGCGATGTCCGTGACCCTCGCGCCGCGGGCGCGCATCGCCGTGAAGGCCTCGTGACCGGGGGTGTCGAGGAAGACCACGCGCCGGCCGTCACGGTTGATCTCGCTCGCGCCGATGTGCTGGGTGATGCCGCCGCGCTCGCCCGTCGCGACCGTGGTCGTGCGGATGGCGTCGAGCAGGCTCGTCTTGCCGTGGTCGACGTGGCCCATCACGGTCACGATCGGCGGCCGCGGCTGCAGCAGGCTCGGGTCGTCCTCCTCGAAGAGGACCTCCTTGGTCGCCTGCGGGGTGGGGGGCTCCTTGCCGTTCTTGGCCTCGGCCTGTTCGGGCACAGCCGATTCAGAGACCTCGAAGCCGAGCTCCCCTGCCACGAGGCTCGCCGTGTCACGATCGATCAGCTGGTTGATCGTCGCGAAAATGCCGCTCTTGATCAGCTCGCGGATCACGTCGGCCGGATTGACGCCGAAGAGATCGGCCAGGTCCTTGACCGTGATCGAGTTCGGGATCTCGACCGCGCCGCGCGCAGTCGGCTCGGCGGTCTGGATCGCTGTCGAGCCCCCACCATCACCGGTCCGGCGCGGTGGCTTGCGCGGGCCCCGCATGTTGCGTGTACCGCTCCGACTACGAGCCATGTCCGACTCCCCCCTCGAGCTGCGCCCGCACGTCGGCCGGCAGGCTGACGCCGAGCGCGCGCTCGATCGACTTCTTCTTGATGGCGTCCGGCCAGCACGTCCGGTCAGCGCACAGGTATGCGCCGCGCCCATTGGCGCGGCCGGTGCTGTCAATGCTCACGCTGCCGTCGGGCGCGCGAACGACGCGCACGAACTCGCGCTTCTGGCGCTCCGTGCGACACGCCACGCAGGTGCGCGTGGGGAAGTGGCGGGCCGGCAGGGCGTGGGCGGTGGCCTGGGTCATTCTTTCGCCGCCTTCTTGGACGCGGCCTTGGGCTTGGCGGCGGCCTTCTCCTTGGGCGCGGCCTTTGCCTTGGGCGCGGCCTTGGGCTTGGCGACGGCCGTCCTTTCACTCGCCTTCGGGGAGGCCTTCTTGGCGGTCGCGGACTTCTTCGCCGTTGCGGACTTCTCCGGTTTCTCTGCAGCGGCCGCCTTCGCTTTGGTGGCGCGCTTTGGCTTAACCGGGGTCTCTTCCGCGGCGGCCGCAGGCACTTCGGCGACGGCGGCGGGCTCTGTGGCCACGACCTGCTCGGCCGGCGCCTCAGTGGAAACCGCGGCAGCCGGAGCGACGCGCGGCGGTGCCTGGTCGGAGCGGATGTCGATCCGCCAGCCGGTCAGCTTGGCCGCCAGGCGCGCATTCTGGCCCTCGCGGCCAATGGCCAGCGAGAGCATCCGCTCGGGCACGGTCACGCTGGCGATGCGGTTCTCCTCGTCGATGTCGACGCGGACGACCTGCGCCGGGCTGAGCGCGTTCGCGACGAAGACCGCCGGGTCCTCGTGCCACGGGATGATGTCGATCTTCTCGCCGCCGAGCTCGGCCACGACAGCCTGGACGCGGCCGCCACGCTGGCCGACCGTTGCGCCGACTGGATCGAGGCCCTCCTGGCGGCTAAAGACGGCCACCTTGGAGCGCGACCCCGCTTCGCGGGCGATCGCCTTGATCTCGACCGTGCCGCCGTGAATCTCGGGTACCTCGAGCTCGAAGAGGCGGCGCAGGAAGTTCTTGTGTGTCCGGCTGACGTAGATCAGCGGGCCCTTGGTCGTGCGCCGCACCTCGAGCACATAAGCCTTGACGTGCTGGCCGATGCGGTAGTGCTCGGTCGCACTCTGGTCGGTGACGGGCAGCACTGCCTCAGCCCGGCCTACGTCGAGGATCACGCCGCGCGGCTCAACCCGCGACACGGTGCCGGTGATGATCTCCGACTCGCGCTGGGCGTACTGGCCGAAGACCTGCTCGCGCTCCACCTCGCGCAGGCGCTGGCGGAATAGCTGCTGGGCGATCTGGGCGTGGACGCGGCCCATCTGGTTGGTGTCGATGTCGCCCAGCTTGATGAGGTCGCCCACCTTGGCGTCCGGCTTGGTCTTGGCGGCCTCTTCGACTGTCCACTCGGTCTGGGGGTCGAGCACCTCCTCGACCACCATCATGCCGCGGTATGCCTTGAAGCCAGCCGATGGCTCGTCGAACTCGACGTAGACGTTCTCGTTGCCCGGGGTAGCGCGCCGGTAGGCGGATTCGATGGCCTCAGCCAGGCTGGCGACCAGTTGCTCGCGCGGGATGTTCTTCTCCGCGTTGAGCTGCAGGAGCGCGCCAAGAGCCTCACGGTTCATCGAGCGCCCTCCTTTCTTTCGACCAGGCTTCCCCCGTTGGCGAGGTGTCCCCTCCGCATAAATAAACGTGGGGGTCACCCACGTTCAGAGGCGGCCAAGAAATATACCGGCCGAATTATAGCCGCTTCGGCCAGCCGTCCCGGGCCTGTAACCTGAAGCGAACGATGAAAGGCTCCCGTGGGCCTGCCAAGGGCCTCGATTCCCAGGCCCTCGACTGGCTTGTGGCGTCCGACGAACCTGGCATCCGCATGCAGGCGCGGCGCGACCTGCTCGGCCAGAAGGTCAGCATCCCGGCCGACGAGATCCTGGCGGGGCCGATGGTGCGGCGCCTGTTGGCCGGGCAGAAGGCTGACGGCGGGTTCGGCGGCCATCCTTACCACAAGTGGACGGGCGTCCACTGGCGGCTGGTCTCGCTTGTCGAGCTCGGCGTGCCAGCAGGGACACCGGCGGTGACCGCCGCCCTGGATAGGGACCTGGACTGGATGCTCGTCGATGGCAGGCCGACCGCCCGCATGCGCATCGCCGGCGTGCAGCGCGTTCACGCTTCCATGCACGCCAACCCGATCGCCTGCGCGGTGCGCTTGGGGATGGCCGACGACACGCGCGTCCGGCAACTCGTCGGCTGGCTGATCGACGGCCAGTGGGCCGACGGCGGCTGGAACTGCGACCGCCATCCCGCCGCGAGCCACTCGTCGTTCTATGAATCGGTACTCGCGCTGGCGGCCTTGGCCGAGTTCGCTCGCGCGACCGGCGACGCTGGGGCAGCGCAGGCGTCACGCCGCGCGGCCGACTTCTTCCTCGAGCACCGCGTCTTCAAGTCGCACACTGCCGACCGGCCCGGCGATCCCAAGTGGCAGAAGCTGCGGTACCCGGAGTACTGGCACTACGACTACCTGCATGGCCTCGTGATGCTGATGCGCGCCGGCGCCCTGCCTGATGCCCGCGCCCAGGACGCGCTGGACCTGCTACGTGAGCAGCAGCAGCCGGATGGGCGATGGGTGACGGCGGGCGCGCAGTACTGGCGCGGCACGACTGGCACGTATGGAGACCCGGCGAGCTGGAACGCGTCGTCGGCCAGCCAGATGCTGACGCTCAACGCGCTGAGGGTGCTCAAGGCGTGTTCCTGACGGGCACGCTGCTCAACGTCGCCGCGGTGTTGATCGGAACGACGGTCGGCGTGCTCGCCGGCTCGCGCGTGCCCGAACGGATGCAGCGCACCCTGACCGACGGCCTCGGGCTCTTCACGATCGCGATCGGGATCGCGCTCGCTCTGCGCTATCTGACCGATCCGGCGCTGCCCATGGGCGATGACCTCGCAGTCCTTGGCGCACTGCTCGCCGGCGGCGCCGTGGGCGAGCTGCTCCGTCTGTCCGACCGCCTCGACGCCTTGGGCGATTGGTTCCAGCGCAAGCTGGCCCGCGGCGACCAGCCGTCGCGCGTCAGCGAGGCCTTCGTGACCGCCAGCCTCGTGTTCTGCGTTGGCCCACTCACGATCCTCGGCTCCATCCAGAACGGGCTGACAGGCGACATCCAGCTGCTCGGCGTCAAGAGCCTGCTCGACGGCGTCGCCTCGATCGCCTTCGCGGCGGCGCTCGGCGCCGGCGTCTACCTCGCGGCGTTGACGGTGCTCGTCGTGCAGGGCGGGATAGCGACCCTCGCCTGGGCGGCCGGAGCGGGCCTCGATCCGGGCTCCATCGCCGCCGCGAGCGCGGTCGGTGGCCTGATGCTCGTGGGCGTGGGACTGGGCCTGCTCGACGTGAAGCGCATTCGCGTCGTCAACATGCTGCCGGGGCTGGTCTTCGCGCCGCTCTTCGTGTGGCTCGCCGCGGCCATCCGCGGGGCGTTGGCGCCGTAAGTTCGCTAGTAGGCGCGAGCGAAGAGGACCCGTCGCTCGGACGGCTTGCCGTCGACCATGCACTTGCCCGCTTCGTCGGGCGAGTCGAAGGGAATGCAGCGAATGGTGGCGCTGGTGTCGGCGTTGATCTTCTTCTCGCACTCCGCGCTGCCGCACCACGGCGCCAGGAGGAAGCCGCCTTCCCTCTCGAGGGTGGCCTTGAACTCGTCGTACGTGTCGGCCGTGTGGGTGTTCGCGTCGCGGAAATCCACCGCCCGCTGGAAGAGCATGGCCTGGTAGTCGGCCAGGCGCGTGGGCAGCTCAGCCGCCAACGCGTCAAGGGCCACTGTTTGCTTCTCGCGATCGATGCGCCGGACCAGAACGCCGTTGCCGGCCGGCACGTCGCGCGGCCCGATCTCGAGCCGGTACGGCACCCCGCGCATCTCCCAGTGGCTGTACTTGAAGCCGGGCGACTCCTCGCGCCCGTCGACCTTGACGCGCAGCGGCCCTGACGCGGTCATGACGTCGGCCAGCGACTTCTGCACCGACTCGACCGCCTCGGCTACGACGCGCCGGTCATCCTCGGTCCGGAAGATGGGCACGATGACCAGCTGGGTCGGCGCGAGATTGGGCGGCAGCACCAGGCCGGAGTCATCGCCGTGCACCATCACGGTGGCACCGATCATGCGGGTAGTGAAACCCCATGACGTGCCGTACGGGTGCTGGAGCTTGTTGTCGCGATCGAGGAACTCGATACCGGCCGCCCTGGCGAAATTCTGGCCGAGCATGTGGCTTGTCCCGCACTGGAGCGCCTTGCGGTCGCGCATGAGCGCCTCGATCGTGTCCGTGTAGACGGCACCGGGGAACTTCTCGCTCTCTGTCTTGCGGCCGCGGATGACCGGGATGGCGAGCCAGTCCTCGCACGCCTGGCGATAGCCCTCGAGACCGACCGCGACCTCGTCGACCGCCTCCTGCTCGGTGGCGTGGAAGGTGTGCGCTTCCTGCCACAGGAACTCGGCGGTGCGCAGGAAGAGCCGCGTGCGCAGCTCCCAGCGCACGACGTTGTTCCAGAGGTTGTAGAGCAGCGGCAGGTCGCGGTACGAGTGGACCCAGTCCTTGACTTTCTCGGCGATGATCGCCTCGCTCGTCGGTCGAATGGCCAGCCACTCGTTCAGCTCCTCGCCGCCGGCATGCGTCACCCACGCGACCTGCGGGTTGAAGCCCTGGACGTGCTCGGCTTCCTTCTCGAGCAGGCTCTTGGGCACGAAAAGCGGGAAGTAGACGTTTTCGTGGCCGGTCCGCTTGATGTAGCGATCGAGCTGGTCGCGCAGGGATTCCCACATCGCGTAGCCGTACGGCCGGATGACCATGCTGCCGCGCACCGGCGTGTAGTCGGCCATCTCGGTCTTGAGCACGACGTCGTTGTACCAACCCGGGAAGTCTTCTGACTGCGGGGTGATATCGGAGACGAAACGGCTCTTCTTCTCGGTCACGGGGCGCGAATGCTAGCGCAGCGTCGCTGCCGAGCCGACCGTTGTTTGTCGTCGCGCGTGACTCCACTATGGTCACGAAGCCGCTTCGAGATGCACGCGCGGCCATTTGGCCCACATGCAGGGATGTGGCGAGCTCAGGGTCACGCTGGGAAGGACCCCTCGCCGACTCGCCGCAGCGTGATCAGCGCACGATGAGCGCCGTTAGGGCTCTCCATGACCATAGCTGCGTCACGAGGGGCGCCCCTCAGCCTTCGAGCGTCATGGACAGCTTCTTGGGTGCGACGGCGCGGTATGACTCGGTGATCCAGTCGCGCAGCATCTCGTAAGGGAGCGTCGCCTCGCTGAAGTTGACATTGACCCAACCGGAGTCGCCCAGGCCGTAGCCACTGGGCCTGACTCCTTGCTGGGCCAGCGCCAGGGGCGCCGAATCGGGCAGCTTCACGCCCATCCCGAAGTCACCCTGCCCCGTCCCGAAGAACACGAATACCTTCTTGCCGACCTTGGCGACGTCCTCGCCCCACGGATGGTCGATGTACGCCTCCGGCAAGCCGAGGGCGTAGTCGATCAGGCGCTTACGAAGCGCGCGGCGCTGCGCTGCCATCTGGCCCCGCGCCATAGCGGTTGG
>DATBRX010000099.1:0-17547 GCA_036560085.1 Candidatus Limnocylindrales bacterium | reverse complement strand
GAAGAAGCGCAGCGCGCGAATTAGCTCGGGGACCGCCAGCCCCGCGAGCAGCACCCACGGACCCACCCAGCCGGCCAGCACGGCGCCGGCGAGGAGCGGATAGAAGGCGATCATCAGCAGCTGGCCGGTGCGCCGGGCCAGTGGCTCGCCCAGGATCACGGGCAGCGTCCGGATGCCGAGCGCCGTGTCCGGCACGATCTTGTCGATGTGCTTGCCGAAGAGGACGCTCGTCACGAGAAGGGCGTAGGGCATGGAGAAGACGATCACCCACGCGGGGATCGTGCCGGTGGCGACGAGGTACGTGCCGCCGATCATCAGCGGGCCCCACGTCAGGAAGACGTCGAGCTCGCCCAGGCCGCGCCGCTTTAGGCTGAACGGCGGAGCGACGTAGAAGACGCTCAGGAAGAGCCCGGCGAGTGCGAAGGCGACCACCAGTGCGGGCTGCGGATTGCGGAGCGCCAAGGCGATCAGGATCAGCCCGTCGATGGCGGTCAGCGCGAGGATGGCGTTGCGCAACCCCGCGCGCGTGATCCAGCCACTCAGCACCGGGTGGGGCGCGTAGAGCGCGCGAACGTAATCCTCGCTGTCGATGCCCTGCGACTGGTCGAAGAAGTCGTTGATCAGGTTGTTGGCCGCGTGGGCGAGCACGATGCCCACGACTGCCAGAACCACGGCCAGCCAGTCGATCGAAACAGCGCCCGTCACCCGCGCCTGCTCGACGGCCAGCAATGCGCCGATCGTGCCCGACCACAGCGTCATGGGGAAAACCGCGGCGCGCGTCATGACCAGCCACTTGCCGATGGTGTCGAGCGGCTTGTCGATAGGAGCGTTGGCAGTCTGCATGATCTCCGCCCAAGCGGAGAATCGGGTGCGCAGGCTGATCGGCTGCGTGGCGGCGCCGTGGGCGGGCGAGCCGGTCGTGGTGCTCATGGAGCTGATTGTAGGTGGGTGCCTAGCGCTGGTCGGAGACGACCTCCGCGGCTACCTCCGCTGATTCGTCCGCGGTGCGGCCACGCCAGCCGGCCCACGCACTCGCGATGGCCTCGCGCTTGACGTTGACGAGGGCCACGCCACCGATTACCAGCGCGGTCCCGAGCAACCGGTTGGGAGTTATCTCTTCGGACAGGAAGAGCGCACCCAGCGCGATGCCCACGACGGGCATCAGGTACGCGACCGTCGACGTCCGCGTGGCGCCCCAGTTGCTGATCAGCCGAAAGAAGATGAGAAACGCAAAGCCGGAGCCGAACAGGCCCAGCCACGCGACCGAAACCACCGAATCGACGTTGATCGGCGCCTCCCACGGCCGCTCGAAGATGAACGCCGCGACACCGATCATCACGAGCGCGGTCGCGACCTCGAAGAGCGCCGGGATCATGGGCCGGTAGCCCACGATGTATTTCTTGGCATAAACGCCGGCGACGGCATAAGAAATGGCCGACGCCACGAGCAACAGCTCGGCGCCAAAGTCGTTCTTGGCCAGCGACGCCGGGTCGAAGCCCACCAGGATCGCCACCCCCACGAGACCCACGACCACGCCCAGGATGCGCGCCGGCGTGAGCTTCTCGTCGTGCAGGAACAGCGCCGACATGGGGATCACGAACAGCGGCACGGGCGAGACGAGGACGGCTGCCAGCGCCGAATCGGTGCTCGCCTCGGCGACGGTGATCAGATAGAAGGGCAGGGCGATGCCGAAAAAGCCGAGCACGCTGAGCTTGGCGTACTCCCTGAACGTTTTGGGGAAGGGCTCGCGCGCCAGGCGCACGACGGCCAACAGCAGTGCGCCGCCAATAATCAGCCGCGCCATGACCAGGGTGAGCGGCGGCAGGCCGGCCTCGACGCCGATCTTGATGAAAAGGTAGCTGCTGCCCCACATGAAGCCCAGCACCAGGAAGAGCAGCCAGTCGAGGCGCGACGAGTTCGAGCTGTTCAAGGTCATGTCACTCACACGTTCATGTAACCCGCGCATATTGGCATCGGTTGCGTTTTGCCGCGTAACTGTTGCGCAGCACGCTGCCAGTTACGCGCGCTTGCCGCTGGGGGCTCCGCGTACAATGCGCCCGACGAACTGCGAAAGCCGACTCCTCGGATGCAGCCTGCGGCTGTGCCGGGCACGCGCGGCCGGTCCGCCAGAACGAGCGCGGGCAATCCCCGCCGCGCTCAGCTGAGCAAGGAGAACCGGCCTCGTGGCGACCACCCTGGATAAGCCCACCAAGCGCGCGCTGCGCACGAGCGATATGCCGCTGCTGGGCAAGATCCGCCACTCGAACCTCTCAGTGGCACAGCTGTACGAGCACGCCGTCCGCCGTGACGAGGGCATCCTGGCGGCCAACGGGCCGCTCGTCGTCCGCACCGGCAAGCACACCGGCCGCTCGCCCAAGGACAAGTACCTCGTCGACGAGCCCGACGCGCACGCGAACGTGTGGTGGGGCGGCTTCAACACGCCCATCAGCGAGGAGCGCTACGCCGACCTCAAGGCGCGCGTCATGTCCCACGTCAACGAGCGCGAGGTCTTCGTCCAGGAGGGGTTCGTCGGCGCCGATCCGCGCTACCGCCGCTCGCTGCGCGTCTACACGGAAAGCGCCTGGGCGAGCATCTTTGCCGACAACCTCTTCATCCGGCCCAAGGCAGAGGACCTCGTCGGCTTCGAGCCCAACTTCACGATCATTGACGCGCCCTCGTTCCACGCCGACCCGGCCCGGGACGGTGTGCGCAGCGAGACGGTGATCCTGGTGCACCTCGCCAAGCAGGAGATCCTGATCTGCGGCACCGAGTACGCGGGCGAGATGAAGAAGGGCGCATTCGGGATCATGAACTACCGCCTGCCGACTGAGGGCGTGCTGCCCATGCACTCGTCGGTCAACGTCGGCAAGGACGGCGACGTGGCGATCTTCTTCGGGCTGTCGGGCACGGGCAAGACCACACTGTCGGCCGATCCGGAGCGGGTGCTCATCGGCGATGACGAGCACGGCTGGAGCGACGACGGCGTCTTCAACTTCGAGGGCGGCTGCTACGCCAAGACGATCCGCCTCTCGCACATCTACGAGCCCGACATCTACACGACCACGCAGCGCTTTGGGACCATCCTCGAGAACGTCGACATCGATCCGCTGACGCGTGAGCTCAACCTCGACTCGGAGAAGTTCACGGAGAACACACGGGCCGCGTTCCCGTTGCATTTCATCAGCAACAGCTCCGATGTCGGCATGGCCGGCCACCCGTCGACCATCATCTTCCTGACCGCCGACGCGTTCGGCGTCCTGCCGCCCATCTCGCGCCTCACCCGCGACCAGGCGATGTACCACTTCATCAGCGGCTACACGGCCAAGCTCGCCGGCACGGAGGTCGGCATCAAGGAGCCCACCGCGACGTTCTCGACGTGCTTCGGTGCGCCGTTCATGCCGCGCCACCCGAGCGTCTACGCGGAGATGCTGGGCGAGCGCATGGACCGCTTCAACGTGCCCGTCTGGTTGGTCAACACCGGCTGGACCGGCGGGCCTTACGGCACTGGGGAGCGGATGAACATCACCTGGACGCGGCAGATGGTTCGGGCGGCGCTACGCGGGGCGCTCAAGGGCGTGCCGACGCGGACGGACCCGACGTTTGGCTTCGAGGTGCCGGTCACTTGCCCCGACGTGCCTGCCGAAGTCCTCTGGGCGCGCGATACCTGGGCCGACAAGGACGCCTACGACGCCGCCGCGCGCAAGCTGGCCGGCATGTTCGTCGAGAACTTCAAGCAGTTCGAGGGTGGCGTGTCGGACGCAATCCGCGACGCGGGGCCAAAGCCCGCGTAGCCTCAGCCCTCGGGGAACACCACCGTTTCGAGGATCGGCCGGGCCTTTTCGGTCCAATAGCTGTCGATGTCCGGCGCAAGAGCGAATATCAGGAACGAGCGAGTGCTCCCACGGACGTCCAGCGCAACGAGACGGAGGTGCTCGTCCTCCGAGAGGCTGAAGCCATCCTGAGCAGTCCTGAACAGGGACCAGTACCGAAACTCAGGTTCCCCGCAGCCCTGTTCTGGTTTGCCGCTGATGTCGGCCGTTATGCCGGAGTACCCGCCCAGGTTGATCGGACCGACAGCAGCCAGCTCCAGATCGCTTCGTGCCTGCAAGTTGGACAGCAGGTCGTTTGGGAGGGGCCCGACCGCTACCAGTTCCGTATCGTCGCAGGAGCCGCTCGAGTTGAACTGGAGCCGTCCGTAGTCGATCTCGCCATAAACCTCGCCGGGTCGGAAAACGGAAAAGCCGTCGACGTAGTTGCGCCGCGCGAACCACCCGTCGGGAAACGTCAGCTGAATCGGCGGATCGACGACCTCGTTGAGTACCGGCCCGCTCGGCAGCTGGCCGAGCTCAAAGGGGCCGCCGGCACCCGGTTCGAGAGCCGGTCGCCCGGCCAACAGATCCGGTGGCGCTTCGCGCCACGCCGGCGAGCAAGCTGACGCATCAGGATCGTCCGTCAGCTGGGTGACCTCGCCGCTGGCGAGATCGGCTACATACAGTTGCTCGGTTCCGTTCGAATCGCCCGACACAACGAGCTCGGAGCCGGTGGGCGACAAAGCAGGCTGGCTGGGATTCTCGGCGTCAAAGTCGACCACCTCGAAGTCCGAGATGCCCGAGCTGATCCGACCGACCTGGATCGAGCTGCCTAGCTCGCTGGGTACAAGTAGCGCGAGGGTGTCGTCATCCGCGGCGAGCGAGATCCCGCCAACATCGAGACCCTCGAGATCGAGCTCGACCCTGGTGCGATTGGATCCATCGTCGCCCATCGTCTCCAGCCATGGGGTTCCGCCATCCACCCCGATGATCAGCACGAGCAGGGTTCCGTCGGACCGGTACACGACATCGCGATACCGCTCGACAGCTGGTGGCGGTTCCAGTTCGGGGTCTTCGGGTCGGATGACGCCTGCAACCTGCGTCCTGCCCGAACCGTCGGTCGGCGTGCGCCACAGCGCGTCCTCGTCCATGTGTACGACGGCACTCCCGTCGGGCGCGACCGTGACGTTCGGGGGCGAGAACGGGTTGAGCGCCTGAGGGGACAGCGGTGCGACGAGCACGTTGAGCGGTGCCCCCGACGCATCGATGGTGAATAGGCCGCTCGGGCCACGGCCGACGCTACCCACCAGGCCGATCGTGGAGCCGTCCGCGGACCAGGCGGCTTCGATCTCGAGGAGGTTGGAGCGATCCGATACGCGGTAGGTTGCGACAGCCGGATGGTCGGGGTCGAGAACATGCAGCTTCGCATCGAGTGGCACGCCACCACATCCGTCGGCCCCAATCTGCCTGCTATAGATGATCCGCGTTCCCGTGACAGGCACTGCCGTGGGAGACGTTGCGTTCGTGGGCGTTGCCGCTGACGGCGCGGTGGGCGATGCGTTCGACGCGGCCGGAGTGGGGCTGGCACCGGCGCTTCCGAGCACCGTCGCGATGATCCACGTGGCGGGCACGAGCACGAGGATCGCCAGACCGATACCGACCCATGACGCGGGCAATGCCTTGCTAGTCGGACGTCGGCTGCCACCCTTGATGATCGTTCCCGGAGGCGCAGCGCGATACAGCGCCACCGGCTCCGCGATGCCCTTGAGCCTGCGGCTGCCGACGTTGGCGAAGACCGCGACGTTGCGCGTCCGAGTCAGGCCGCGCACCGTGTCCGAGACCAGCACCTCGCCGGCGCCCGCCTGGGCGCAGATCCGCGCGGCCATGTTTACCGCGGAGCCGACCGGCCCCTCCGGTAGGACGGAAGTCTCGCCGGCGTGCACGCCCACGCCCACCCGAATCGGTGCATCCGGATGCTCGGCTGATTCCGCGGCCGCGCTCGCGACGATGTCCAGGCCGGCTGCGACGGCGGAGCTGGCCGACGGGAAGAGGACGTAGAAGGAGTCGCCTTCGGTCTTGACCTCGGCCCCGGTGTGGCGCGCTACGACGCCACGGACGAGCGTCCTGTAGCGCTCCAGGAGACCGGCGGCGGCGTCGTCGCCGCGCCTTTCGACGAAGTCTGTATAGCCGCGCAGGTCGGCGAAGAGAAAGCCACGGGTCTGTCCGCCGGCCGCGCCGACCTCCTCTGCCACGCCGCCGATCATAATCACGGGCCATGCCAGAAACGACACCGGCCACTATTGAAGCCCCATGGCGGCGGCGGTTCCGGGCGCCGCGCACGACGCTGCCGGAGTGGGCGACAGAGGCGCCTGAGCGGCTTGTCTATGCCGCCAACCACGTCGGCCGTTTCGAGCTGTTCGCCTGGGACCGCGCGGCCGGCACGACGCACCAGCTGACCGATCGGCGCGAGGGGACCATCGACGGTCACATCGGGCCGCGCGGCGAGAACGTGTGGTGGTTCGACGACACGGACGGTGACGAGTTCGGCCGGTGGATCGTCCAGCCGTTCGACGCGACTTCGGGCACCGTGGCCGGTGAGGAGCTCGGCCGCTTCTACAGCACCGGCCTGCAGCTCGGCCGCGAGGTAGCGGTGGTCGGTGGCTCGACCGAGAGTGGCAGCACCATTCACGTCCTCGGTGGTGAGGCGCGTCAGATCTACGCCAACGAGCAGGAGTCGTGGCTGGGCGGGCTGTCGGCCAACGAGCAGTTGCTCTGCTTCCACCACGCCGAGCACGGTGACACGCGCCACGCCGCAATCCGTGTCGTGGACATGGATGGGACTGTCATCGGCGACCTGTGGGATGGCCCAGGGCTGGGCCTCGAGTCATCGGGGTTCTCGCAGGCGGCCGATGACGAGCGGGTGCTGGTCAGCCACGAACGGGCGGACCTTCACCGACCCATGCTGTGGTGGCCGCGCGACGGCCGGACGCGCACCTTCGAGATCGACCTGCCGGGCGAGATCGACGCGTCGTGGTATCCCGATGGCAACGCGCTGCTGCTGGTCCACGAGCACGCCGGGCGGTCCTCGCTCTATCGCCTCGAGCTGGAGCCGGAGCGTCTCGTCGAGCTGCCGATCGCCCCGGGGACGGTCTCCTCTGCCGCCGCGCGACCCGATGGTGAGGTGTGGTACCTGTGGAGTGACGCGGCAACGCCGCCCGAGATCCGCTCGGTGCGCGCCGATGGCAGCGCCGGTGGGGTCGTCCTGCGCGCGCCCGGCGAGGAGTCACCCGGTGGCGTGCGCTACACCGACCTGCTGGCAGGTGACGTGCCGGCATTCATTGCTGAGCCCACCACGCCGCGGCCGCATCCGACAATCTTCACGATCCACGGCGGCCCCGAGGCGCACGATCGCGACTCGTTCCAGCCCGTCGTCCAGGCTTGGGTCGATCACGGGCTGGCCGTGGTCCAGGTCAACTACCGCGGCAGCACAGGTCACGGCCGCGCGTGGCGCGACGCGCTGACGGGCAATCCCGGGCTGACCGAGCTGAAGGACATCGCCGCCGTGTTCGACGCGGTCGTGGCCCAGGGCATCGCGGACCCGGCGCGCATGGTGCTGAGCGGCAATTCGTGGGGTGGCTACCTGACCCTTCTGGGCCTCAGCCTGCAGGCTGAGCGCTGGACGCTCGGCGTCGCGGGCGTGCCAGTCGCCGACTATGTCGCGGCCTACGAGGACGAGATGGCGCCGCTCAAGGCGTACGACGACGCGCTCTTCGGGGGCTCACCCACCGACAACCTCCAGGCATACGTCGATCGCTCGCCACTCACGTTCATCGAGCAGGTGCGCGTCCCGGTGTTCATCCTCGCCGGCGCCAACGACCCGCGCTGCCCCATTCGCCAGATCGACAACTACCTCGACCGCCTGGTCGAGCTTGGCAAGCCGCACGAGGTGCTGCGCTTCGACGCGGGCCACGGCTCGCTGCGCACCGACGAGCGGATCCGCCAGGTGGCGGCGGAGATCGACTTCGTGGCGCGTCACCTGGGGACGCAGCCGGCGCAATAGCGCGGTCAGCAGCTCTTGCTGGTGACGGTCCGCGAGGCAAGCACCTGCTTGTTATGCAGGGTCTTCATCACGAGCACGATCCGGTGCTCCTTGCTCTCCTTGGGGTCGTACGCGAACCAGCGCTCGTGGTAGTAGCTGTTCGCGTCGTCGGGGAACGTGACCTTGACGAAGTCGAACGTGTACTCGTTGACCCACGTACCGGTGCTGGGCTTGAGGTGCTGGGCAACAGCCGCAAGGGTGAACTTGTTGGCGCCTGACGCGCCGTTCTCCTTCACCTTGACCTTGAGCAGCACCTCTCCGTGGCCGAAGTCCTTGCCGGTGTTGACGCAGCGGTTGCGCAGCACCTCGAACACGAAGTCACCTGGGTCGGCCTGTGTCGGCGCGGGCGCTATGAAAGCAAGCAGCGCGAGGCTCAGCAGGCCGGCGCGGCGCACGTTGCGTGCCAGGCGCGTCAGCACGTCTTGCCCTGGAACAGCTTGGAATACAGGACGGTGTTGTCGCGTAGCGCACGGACCCGGATCACGATCTTGTGGTAGGCGTTGTGGTTGGGTGCCCACGCGTACTGGCGTGAGTTGTAGTAGGACTGGTTGTTGTCCCGGAAGGTGTAAACGCCAAGTGCCCACTCATGCTCCTTGGTCCACGTAGAGCCGTGGAGTGGGAGATGCCAGACCTGGGCAGTGAACGTGAACCGATTGGCGCCCGACTTGCCGTACTCGATGATGCGTATCCGCAGGACACCCTGGCCGAAGCCCCACTTGCCCGCGCCCGCGACACAGGTGTCACGCTCGACGGTCGTGCTGAACGACGGCGTGGCGATTGCCTGGCCGGGCAGCAACAGGCACAGCACCATCACAGGTAGCGCCAGCAGCGCAAGACGCTTTCGCACAAGTCCCTCTATGCGAGTCCCTATGCGGACGGGTTCACGGCTCCCGTCGCGCAGCCCCCAAATCCTACCCCGACCGCACCCCGCGATGCGAATCAGGGGCCTAGAGCGGCGCGAAAACTGCGGTGAAGTGGCGCAACGCTGCCGGGGCGCTGGCGATCTTGTAGCCGCGCAGCTGTGAGGCCTGTTCGGCGACGCGCTGGATGACCTCGATCGTGTAGTCGATGTGCGACTGGGTGTAGGTGCGGCGCGGGATGGCCAACCGCACGAGATCCTGCGCGGCGGCCGTCTCGGTCCCATCTGGGTGCATCCCGAACATGACCGTGCCGATCTCGCAGCCCCGTATTCCGCCGGCGCGGTAGAGCGCCACGGCAAGCGACTGGCCGGGGTACTGCAGCGGCGGGATGTGGGGCAGCATCTCGCGCGCGTCGATGTACACCGCGTGACCGCCGATGGGCATGATCACCGGCACCCCGGAAGCATCGAGCGCTTCACCCAGGTACGCCGTCGACTGGATGCGATAGCGCAGGTAGTCCTCTTCCACGACTTCCTCGAGCCCCTGGGCGATTGCCTCCAGGTCACGCCCGGCGAGGCCGCCATAGGTCGGGAATCCTTCGGTCAGGATCAACACGTTGCGGCAGCGCTCGGCGAGCGCGTCGTCGTTCATCGCCAGCCAGCCGCCGATGTTGGCCAGGCCGTCCTTCTTTGCGCTCATCGTCATGCCGTCGGCGAGAGCCGCCATCTCGTGCACGATGTCCGTGATCGATTTGGCGGCGTAGCCGGGCTCGCGCTGCTTGATGAACCACGCGTTCTCGGCAAAGCGGCACGCGTCGAAGAAGAGCGGCAGGCCGTAGCGCGTGCACACCTCGCGCACCGCGCGCAGGTTGGCCAGTGACACCGGCTGGCCGCCCATCGAGTTGTTGGTGATCGTCATGAACACGACCGGGATGTTCTCGACGCCGCGCTCCTTGATCAGCCGCTCCAACGCGGCAACGTCCATGTCGCCCTTGAACGGCAGCATCTCGTGCGGGTTGCGCGGCGGGGTCAGGTCGATCGCCTCGGCCCCGGTGTTCTCGACGTTGGCGCGCGTCGTGTCGAAGTGCGCGTTGTTGGGCACGAGTTTGCCCGGGCCGCCGATGACGCTGAACAGGATCTTCTCCGCCGCGCGGCCCTGGTGCGTCGGGATCACGTGCTTGAAGGGCCACAGCTTCTGGACGGCGGCGAGAAAGCGGAACCACGAAGGCGATCCGGCGTAGGACTCGTCACCGTGCTGGATGGCCGCCCACTGGTCGCGGCTCATGGCACCTGTGCCAGAGTCGGTCAGCAGGTCGATGATCACATCGTCGGCATGGAGGTTGAAGAGATTCCAGCCGGACTTGGCGAGTGCGGCCTCGCGCTCAGCCACGGTGGTCATCCGGATCGGTTCGACCGAGTGGATCCGGAACGGCTCGATGATCGTCTGCCAAGGGTCCATGCATCGCGCAGCATAGGCGGCGACCGTCCAGCGGTTGAAATGTCTGGAGCCGTTGCGCGACTGACTCTTGACGGCCTGGCGCCCACGATTGCCGTGATGAAGCAGTTCTTACGGGACAACGGGCTTTCGATCGCCATGTTCACGATCTTCGCCTTGTGCGCGGTCGGGCTGGCGGTCGTTGGCTGGGACACCTTCAACGCTGAGCAGGAGGAGCACGGTCGGCTGGCTATAGGGCTCGCGGACTACCTCGCGACGCCGGACTTCGGTGAGGCCATGTTCGAGAACTGGGAGAGCGAGTTCCTCCAGATGGGCGCCTACGTGCTGCTCACCGTATTCCTCTTCCAGCGCGGATCGTCAGAGTCGAAGGATCCAGACGAATCGAAAGGCGCGGCTGACGACGCGACCAGGAAAGGCACCAAGCGTGATGCGCCGTGGCCCGTGCGCCGTGGTGGCCTGGTGCTGGCGATCTACCGCCATTCGCTGTCGATTGCCCTGTTCGCTTTCTTTGCCTTCTCGTTCGTGATGCACTTGATCACTGGGGCCGCGAGGTTCAGCGAAGAGCAGCTGGCGCACGGAAGCGGACCTGTGACGGCCGCTCAGTACCTGTTCACCTCCCAGTTCTGGTTCGAGTCACTCCAGAACTGGCAAAGCGAGTTCCTGGCAGTCGGCGTTCTGATCGTCCTGTCGATCTTCCTGCGCCAGAAGGGATCGCCCGAGTCCAAGTCTGTCGCGGCGCCACACGCGCAGACCGGCACCTGACGAACTCTTGATGTGACGAACTCTTGATGTCAGGCTTGGTGGAGGGCCTGGGTAACGTCGGCGATCAGGTCGTCGACGTGCTCCACGCCGACCGATAGCCGGACGAGCGCCGTCGATACCTCGAGCGGCGAGTTCGCGACAGACCCATGGGTCATGACCGCCGGGATCTCGCACAGCGACTCGACACCGCCCAGCGATTCGGCGAGGGTGAAGATGCGCGTCCGCTCGACGAAGTTGCGCGCCCGCTCGTCCGCCGAGCGGCCGTCGCGCGCGGCGGGCACGAACGAGACCATGCCGCCCGCATAGCGCATCTGGCGCTTCGCGAGATCTGCGTTGGGATGGGCAAAGCGGCCGCTGCGCAGCCCGGGGTAGTTGAGGATCTCGATGTCGTCGCGCTTGGCCAGCGCCTCCGCGACCGCCTGGGCATTCGACGCGTGGCGTTCGATGCGCAGCGCGAGGGTGCGCAGGCCGCGCAACACGAGGAAGCAGTCCATTGGCCCGGGGACCGCGCCGATCGCGTTCTGCAGGAACGAGAGGCGCGCGAAGAGGTCATCGCGCGATGTCGCGAGGACGCCGCTGATCGTGTCGGAGTGACCCGCGAGGTACTTGGTCGCGGAGTGGAATACGACGTCTGCGCCCAGCTTGAGCGGCTGCTGCGACAGCGGCGAGGCGAAGGTGTTGTCGACGACGAGGATGGGTCGCTCCCCGCGGGCGCCGACGTGCGTCGCCAGCCGCGCCGCGATCGCCGCGATGTCGATCACGCGCAGGTGCGGGTTGGTCGGCGTCTCGAGCCAGACCAGGCGCGTCCGCACGTCGAGGTTGCGCTCAAGTTCGCCGCCAGAGTCGCCCGCGAAGTCGTGATATGTAGCGTCGACGCCGGTGTCGCGCAGCACGCGCTCGAACAGCCGGAACGTGCCGCCGTAGACGTCGTTCACGCACAGGATCCGCTCACCGGGCAGGGCAAGCGTGGCAATGACCTGGGTCGTTGCCGACCCAGAAGCGAAGGCAAGGCCGTGCGTGCCACCTTCGAGCGCGGCTATGGCCTGCTCGAGCCGGGCCCGCGTCGGGTTGCCGGTGCGGGCGTACTCCCAGCCGCCGCGTGGCCGGCCCACGCCTTCCTGCGCGAAAGTCGCTGTCTGGTAGATCGGCGGCGCGACCGCGCCAGTCAGCTCATCGGGCGCCATGCCGGCATGGACTGCCAGGGTTTCGGGTCTCCAGGTTGGATCGGCCGATGCGTGTGGGTCGGTGGCTTCGCCCGTGACGGGTCGATCGGGGAGTGGTTGGTCGGTCATCGCGCGGCGAGCATAGCGTCAGCCCTCTGACAGCAGCCGATCGACCGCCTTGGAGTACTGCTCATCGGTCAAGGCGCCCGCTTCGCGCAGTTCGTTGAAGCGGGTGAGCCCGGCGGCCACCGATTCACCCGACTTGACCGACTTGGCCGGCACGCCCTTCCTGCCAGGCACGTCGTGGAGCTTGGGCGCCTTGGGCGGCTTGACCTTGGGGTTGCTGCCGGTGGTGATGATCTCGTCTCCGAACGTTTCCTTGAGTTGCGCCAGGACGCGTTCCTCGATGGCGCTGCCGGGATCCTCGTCGTAGCGCGCCGCGTCGATGGCCACCCGGGCCAGCTTCTGCCACTGCTTGAGCACGCTCGCCGGCTTGACATCGAACGAGATCTCGCTCGGCGCAACGGCGAGGGCAGATTCGGCCGCGGCGGCTGGCTCGGGGGCGTAGACGAGCTCGAACAGCGGCTCGGGCTGGTCGATGTCCTTGAGCGTCCGCTCACCCAGCTCGCGGATCGCCACGCCGTCGGGCAGGTTGCCGCCGACGATCGCGCGGGTCGCCTCTGACAGCAGGATCTGGCCGCCCTTGCCATCCGCCGCGATGCGCGCCGCGCGAACGACGTCGAGCCCGGTATACCCCTCGTCGCCGACGACCGGCTCACCGGTGTGCAGCCCCAGGCGCACGTTGACCTTTACGCCGCGCGGCCACTCCTGTTCGACGTGGGCGCGCTGGACCTCCACCGCCGCGGCAACCGCGGCCCGGGCCCGGGCAAACGAGTAGAAGAACGCGTCGCCCTGGGTGTCGATCTCGTTGCCGCCGTGGCGGCCGAAGGTCTCGCGCACCAGCCTGCGATGCGTCGCCAGCAGCTCCGCGAACCCTGCGTCGCCGAGCTGTTTGAGCAGCCGCGTGCTGCCCTCGAGGTCGCTGAAGACGAAGGTGACGGTGCCGCTCGGCAGGTCGGGCATCAGGGCGTATGTTCTACCTCACGAGGTCGCGCCGCTGCAGGCCCCACGCGCCGAGCGCGATGCCGCCCAACGCGAGCGCCAGCGAAGCCGCCACGCCGCCCCAGTCCCAGACGCCCACCATCGTCTGGCCCAGGTGCGCCGTCAGCGCCAGGTTCTGCACGAAGTCGGGCAGACCCAGCAGTGGTCCCAGGAGCTGCACCAGCCAGGTCAGCAGGACGACGATCACAACCGCCGGCGCCGCCCAGCTCGTGCGCAGGACGCCGCCCACGGCCAGCCCGATGCCGACCAGCGCGGCCGCGTACACGCCCAGGATGAGCGAGCCGATCACCGGCGTCGCCACGTCGCCACCGGAGCTGCTGATGCCCAGCGCGATGCCGCCTGCGACCAGTGCGACGAACACGCCGACGTTGAACAGCGCGCCCGTGCCGCTCGCGAATGCCCAGCGCAGCCGCGACAGCGGTGTGGCCAGAACCATCTCGAGCCTCCCGGATGTCTCATCCGACGCCCAGCCTGCGACGAATGTCGCCGCGGCCAGGCCGGCCAGCACAACGCCGAACTGGACGAACAGCAGCTGCAGGAAGCCGCCCGCCGACGCGTAGTCGGTGTTCGGGAAGGCCTGTTGGAGCAGCTGCAGGAACATCGGTGACTTCTGGATCTGCTCGAGGAAGTCGCGCGACGTGTTGCCCAGGATCAGGCCGAACAGGCCCAGCCCCGCGCCCCAGGCAATCGCCGCGCCAAGGTTGAGCGCGGACGCGCGGCCCACGGGACCACCCAGGCCGCGCAGGGCGCGCGGCATCGACGGCGTGGGCAGGGCCGAAGTCACGCCGATGTCGCGCCGAGTGAAGGCCGTGACACCCACGTACAGCAGCACGACCACGAGTAGTGCCACGAGGCCGACGGACGGCCAGTCGTAGTAGCCCGCCAGCGCAAGGTGGTTGCTCGTCCAACCCCACCACGTCAGGCTGGCGAACGGCGCGAGCGCCGGCACCGGGTCCTGGTAGCCGTTGAGGATGAACCCAGCGAACGTCACGAAGCCCGCGATGCCGGCGGCAGCTCCGCGACCCACGAACGGGCCGAGGGCGAATGCCAGGCTGCCGGCCGCGAGCGCCATCAGCCCCACCCAGACCGTGTATGCAAATGCCGAGGTGACGCTGATCTCGTCACCGGGCAGGACCGGATAGGCACTGCCGGCGATGACGATCGAGACGAAGAGGACGACGAGCGCGATCGAGAGCGGCACGATGTGGCCGGCCAGCTTCTCGAGCGCGATCCGCGCGCGCGACTTGCCGGTCGTGGCCAGGAAGTCGAGGCTGCCACGCTGCGCTTCAGAAGCAAGCGTGCCCGACAGCGCGAGGATCGACCACAGGCTCACGATCAGCGGGATGAAGGTCCCGTACTTGTATTGGAGGTAGCCGCCCATCGTGGCGATGTTGTCGGTGATCTTGCCGCCCAGCCCGGCGAGGATGGGCGGGATGGCGCGCGTGAGGTTCTCCAGCTCGATCCGGCTCTCAGGCGTGTCGAACTCGGCCACGAGCGCCTTGCTGACACCCAGGAAGATGATCGCCAGCAGGGCCCCGGTGACGATCATGGCGCGGCGCGAATCGCGCATCGCCTTGCCAAAGATGCTGCCGAAGCCATAGAGCCGCCGCCACAGGGTGGGCGGCTGCGCGATGGACTGTGTCGCGGCGGTCATTGGACCGCTGCCTCCGCCGGAGCTTTGCTGTATTCGGCGAGGAAGGTTTCCTCGAGCGACGGCTCGCGGCTGACGAAGTCGGCCAGCTCGTATTTCGCGGCGGCGCGGACGACGGGCGTGATGCTGCCCGACACCTTCATGCGCAAGACGTGGTCCGTGGCCACGACGCCGGACACGCCGGGGAGCGCCTCGAACTCGGCCGCCGGCACGGGACCTGTGAACACCAGCTCGACCGTGTGGTGAGCCAGGTCGCGCAGCGCCTCCGTGCGATCGACGCGCGTGAGGCGACCGTCACGAATGATGGCCACGCGGTCGCACGTCTTCTCGACCTCGGACAGGATGTGCGACGAGAGGAACACCGTGCGCCCCTCGTGCTTGGCCTCGCGGATGACGCCGTAGAACTCCTGCTGGATAAGCGGGTCCAGGCCGGAGGTCGGCTCGTCCAGCAGCAGCAGGTCGGGCTTGTGCTGGAGCGCGATGATCAGCCCGATCTTCTGCTTGTTGCCCTTCGAGTACTCGCGGAACTTGCGCGATGGATCGACGTCCAGCCGTGCGATCAGGTCCTGCTGGTAGAGCTTGTCGATGCCGCCGCGCAGGTTGGCGAAGTAGTCGAGCGTCTGGCCGCCGGTCAGCTTGTCGTACAGCGCGAACTCGCCCGGCAGGTAGCCTAGCCGACGATGGATCGCGACCGGGTCAACCGTCGTCTCGATGCCGAAGACCGTCGCTCGCCCACTGGTCGGGCGGATGTGGTCGAGCAGTGTCCGGATCATGGTCGTCTTGCCGGCGCCGTTGGGACCCAGGAAGCCGAATGCCTCGCCTTCCTCGACATCGAGGTCGATGTCGATCATGCCCCTGTGCTTGCCGTAGAACTTGGTCAGCTTCTCGGTGTGAATGACTGCGCTCAACGCAGGAGACTCCTTTCAAAAATCGACATGGGAAATCACTCGAACCAGGTTCGCAGCGTCACCTCATCCATCAGGTCGAGCGTCCCCGCCGGAACCCCGAGCAGTCGCTCAAGGGCCAGCTCGTATGTCTCGAACAAGCGCCAGACCGTGGCGAAATCGATCTCCCCGGCCTGGTGCTTCATGAACAGCTCCCCGGTCTCGTCGCCGGTGTCGAGGATCAGGGCGAGCACGACGCGCGCCATCTGATCGGGATCGGCAAGCGCGAAGGCCCCTTCCGCGATGCCCTGGCGAACGATCTTCGCGAGGTGCGGTGTCACCCGCTCGATCTGGCCGCGGCGCAGCTTCTGGCGCACGATCGCGTTATCGTCCGAGTACCAGACCTTCATCAGCTGCAGCAGGAACTCGCGCTGGCCGGCCTTGATGCGCGCGATCGTCCGGAAGTAGGCGCGCAGCTTCTCAGGCGCTGTGAGCCCGGTGTCCTCGACGACCTGGCCGACCACCCCCATGGCCGACACGACCATCCGGTCAATCATGGCCTCAAGCAACGCCTGCTTCGAGTCGAAGTAGTGGTAAAACGCACCCTTCGAAGCCCCGACCTCGGCGAGCAGGTCCTCGACGCTGAACTGGTCGAAGCCGCGCGTCAGGATGAGGCGCTGACCGGCGTCGATGAACTCGTCGCGCCGGGCCGTGTGCTTGCGCTGGTTGACTGTTCTTGGCATTTACAAACCGACCGTCGGTCTGATAATAGCGAGCGCGTCAAGAGCTGCGGTTTGGGCGCGCCTCGGGGCCGTCCGCCCGTTGGTTCAGGCCATATGGCCCCACCAGAAGCGGGTGCGTTGGCCCGATGGGCCAGCGGCAGCGCAACGCATCATGGTCCGCATGGGCCGACGCTGCGCATGGCCGATCGTGGTTCTGTTGGTGGGGGCGTCGGTCGCTGGCTGCGCCTCCGCCGCCGCGCCAACGGCCACGCCGGGCGCAACACGTCCGCAGGCGCTGGCGGCCGGCACGTACCGATCGCAGGCGTTTCAGCCGCGGGTCGAGTTCACGCTGCCCGCCGGCTGGTGGATCGCGTCCGATGTCGCCGACTACCTGGCGCTCCAGCCGGTTGATAACGACCAGATCGGCATCCACCTGTTTCGGGATCCAATGCCCGCATCGCAGGATCTCGACTGCCCGCTCGAGCCAGAGCCGGACGTGGGAACGCTGTCGTCCGAGCTATCGGCCTGGATGCGCACCCTGCCCGGCCTCAGCGCGGGCAGCCCCCGGCTCGCGTCCGTAGGCGGCTTGCGCGGCACCGAGCTCGACCTGCGCATCGCCGACGGCTGGCAGGCATCGTGCCCGTTTGCCGGGGGAATGCCCACCGTTCCGCTCTTCGTGGGCCAGGACGGCGGCCTGCGCTGGGTCATTGCCGGCAGCGAGCAGCTTCGCCTGTCGCTGCTCGACGTGCCCGGTGGCGGCACGGTCGTCGTCGACATCGACGCATTCGATGGCTTGCTCATGAACAGCCTGTTGAGTGCCGCAAACCCGATCGTCGGCAGCATGGCCTTTCCCAGTCCGTAGGCGCCGGCTGCCCGCTCGTACAATCGGGGCAATCCAGACCACGGCCCCAGCAGCGTGGCCCAGCACGAGGAGATGCCTGTAATGGCGCGTCCCAAGGTCACCGTCGTCGGCGCCGGCAACGTCGGCGCGTCAGTCGCCCAACGCGTCGCCGAGGGCGC
>DATBRX010000098.1:0-11190 GCA_036560085.1 Candidatus Limnocylindrales bacterium | reverse complement strand
TCCAGCGCCGAAGATACTCAGGGGGTAGCTCCTCGGGAAAATAGGTCGTCGCCAGGATCCTTCTTGATTCTTGGCTTCATCGTGAACCCGGCCCGCGGCCGGGTTCTTTTTGATTCCAGCGGTTCCTCAGCGAGGCCGAGGCCGCTTAGCGCTGGCAGCCACGGCAGAAGGTCGTGTCGAAACCACCCGCGGACACCTGTGAGAGGCGCGTCCCACAGCGTGGGCAGGCGCTGCCCCCTTTGCGATGCACGTTGAGGAATTCGCGCTGCTCCACCTCGAGCCGTGGCGGGACCAGCTCGTGCAGCTGCTCGATCGCCCAGGTGACCGTCTCGCGCGTCGCGCTGTACAGGGCATCAACTTCGTCGGGCGCGAGCGACGGGCGCTTGCGGAACGGCAACAGCCCGGCGGCCCACAGGATCTCGTCCGAATAGGCGTTGCCGATGCCCGCCACGAACGCCTGGTTGCGCAGCAGGCTCTTGAGCTCCCCGGAGTGGCGGCCGATCCGCTCCCGCCAGACCTCGAGCTTGAGCGCCGGGTCGTCCGCGTCCGGGCCCTGCTCGTCCCAGCCCGCGACCGGTCGCGCCACGCCCGCTGGCATCACGTAGATCTTGCCCATGCGCGTCGCATCGCGGTAGCGCAGCTCCACCCCCAGGTCGCGCCGCGGCAGCCACGTCGCCTTGGCGGGGGGCCACGTGTGTCGTCGCGCCTTGCCCGTGGCCGCGCCGAACTCGAACATCGCTGCCCATTGCGGCCACGCCTTCTCGCCGGCGGTCACGACGCCCAGCCGGCCGGTCAGCATGGGGTTGAAGACCATCCGGTCGCGCTCGAAGCGAAAGACCAGGAACTTGCCGCGGCGCGAGACGTCCAGCAGCGCTTGTCCTTCGAAAGCGGCGAGCTCAGACGGAGTGCCGCGCAGCACCAGCGTCTGCGGGATTTTCGAGCCCGTCAGCGGCCGGCCGGCGAGCGCAACGTCGAGCGCGTCGGCGAGGATCGCGATATCCGGCAGCTCAGGCACGGCGCCACTCTACGGCGCACCTTCGTTTGCGCGTGAAATTGCGCACGCGCGTGGTAGGATGCGCAGGCCCTACGGGGAGCAGCAAGAAGAGCGTCGCTCAGGTTCACGTCAAAGGAGTCTGAAGAGCCCACCAGGACACCTGCAGACAATCCCGATGTCGGAGGCCCGAGCAGATGCTCGGGTCTTGTTGTTTTCCGCGAGGAGCTTGTGATCGGAGGACAACACAACTTTGACCGTAGAAGGCATGGAGGGGACCGATCAGGCGGAACCGACCGCCGACGAGCCCACCACCACGGACGCCACGGCGACCGAAAACCCCGTCGCCGCTGATGAGATGGCGCCCGACGCATCCGCGTCCGCGGAGCCCGCTCCCACCGAGGACGTCCCGGCCGAAGAACCGGCCCTGAGCGATTCCGCCATGGCGGAGCTGATGGCGATGGCCGACGCCCAGGCAGCCGCGCACGTCGAAGCCGCGCAGATGGCAGAGGCCGACCTGGCCGAGGCGCCCGCCGCGGCCGAGGAGCAGACGGAAGCGGTCGCCGAATCCGCCCCAGAAGCGCCTGTCGCCGCAGCGCCCGAGGCCGACGCCACTGCCGCAGAAGCGTCCCCAGAAGCTTCTGCCGCAGAAGCGGCCCCAGAAGCGGCGCCTGAGGCCGCCCTCGCACCGGCGCCCAAGCCCGCGCCGCGTGTCTACGAAGGCCCCGAGCCGACGACGATGGAGGAGCTGCTCAACGAGCAGGCGACCGAGATCCGCAGCCTGAAGCACGGTGACGTGGTCGAGGGCAACGTCGTACGCATCGACAAGGACGAGATCCTCGTCGACATCGGCGCCAAGAGCGAAGGCGTCATCAGCAACCGCGAGCTGTATGGCCGGAACGCCGAGTCGCAGCCGCAGCTGAACATCGGTGACCAGGTGCTGGTCTACGTCCTCCAGCCGGAGAGCCCAGAGGGCCACGCCGTTCTCAGCCTCCGCCGCGCCGGCCTAGAGCGCAAGTGGCGCGCCATGCAGGAGCAGCTCGAGGCGGGCGTGATCATCGAGGCGCCGGTCATCGACCACAACAAGGGCGGCCTCATCGTCGACTGCGGCATCCGCGGCTTCGTGCCGATCAGCCAGATCGTCGACTTCCCGCGCCGGCCCCAGAACGAGCAGCCGCGCGACGCGGCCCAGGAGATCGCCGAGAAGCTGCAGCCCTACGTGGGCCGCAAGCTGCGCCTCAAGATCCTCGAGGTCAACCGCAAGGCCAACCGCCTGATCCTGTCCGAGAAGGTCGCGCTGTACGAGGAGCGGCGCGAGAAGCGCGACGAGCTCTTCAGCAGCCTGCAGGTGGGCCAGAAGGTCAAGGGCACGGTCCGTTCGATCGCCCCGTTCGGCGTCTTCGTCGACCTGGGCGGCATCGACGGCCTGGTGCACAAGAGCGAGCTCTCGTGGAACAAGGTCAACAACCCCGAAGCCGGCTATCGCGTCGGCGAGGAGGTCGAGGCCGAGGTCATCGACATCAACCACGAGCGCGGCCGCATCTCGCTTTCGATCCGTCGCCTCCAGCCTGACCCGTGGCACTCCACCGTCGCTGATCTCAAGATCGGCGATGTCATCGACGGCACGGTCACCAAGATCGTCAACTTCGGCGCTTTCGTGCGCGTGCGCGATGGCCTCGAGGGCCTCATCCACATCAGCGAGCTGAGCCATCAGCGCGTTGCCCATCCGGGTGACGTCGTCCACGAGGGCCAGACGCTGAAGCTCAAGATCATCTCGCTCGAGCAGGACCGGCACCGCCTGGGCCTGTCGCTCAAGCAGGCTGAGGAGGCGCCGGCGCGCCCCGAGCAGCCGGCACCGAGCGCCGGTCCCAGTGGTGGTGGTGGTGCGCCCGAGCGTCGTGAGCGCCGCCCGCGCGGTGGCGATCGCGGCGAGCGCGGTGGCTTCGACATGAGCCAGGCCGTCCAGGAGCCCGAAGGCGGCATCGATAACACGCTTGCTGCAGCGTTCGCCCAGGTTCGCCAGCAGATCGAGCAGACCGAGGCGGCGCGCGAGTCGTCCGAGACCGAGGAGTCAGGCGAGGGACCCGCGGAGGAAGCGAAGCCCAAGGCCAAGGCGGCCAGGGCGAAGGCCCAGCCCGCCGATGAGCCGGCCGATGAGACGGCCGCAGAGCCAGCTGCGGAGCCGGCAGCCGAGGCGAAGCCCAAGGCCACCAAGGCGAAGGCGGCAAAGGCCGCGCCCGCCGAGGAGCCCGCGCCCAAGGCCAAGGCCGCTGCCAAGACGGCGGCGAAGCCCGCTGCAAAGGCAGAGGCGAAGGCCGCTCCCAAGGCAGAGGCCAAGGCTGCTCCCAAGGCAGAGGCCAAGGCCGCGCCGAAGGCGAAGGCCGCCAAGCCGGATGCCGCCGAGAAGCCGGCCGCCAAGAAGGCCGCGCCCAGCAAGGCCAAGCCCAAGGCCAAGTAACCACGCGCCGCAACGGGCGGCGCTTATCTCGAAAGCTGTCCACCGCGGATGCGGCGATTGGCATTTCTTTAACTATTCAGCGCGTCATTGGGGCTCGTGCCGCTGGCCTCGAACCGCGAGAATCTGACCACACCTAACCGCCCATCAGTTCGGACATGCGTATGACCGAAGTAGGGTCGGCGAGGGTGCGGTCTTTGGTAGCATCGGTGGGGTCATGGATCGCTTCGACAAGTTCACGGACCGCGCGCGCAAGGTGCTGACGCTTGCCCAGGACGAGGCACAGCGCTTCAACCACAACTACATCGGCACTGAGCACCTGCTGCTGGGCCTCGTGCGCGAGGGTGAGGGTGTCGCCGCGCGCGTCCTCGAGAACATGAACGTCGAGCTGGCCAAGGTCCGGACCGCGGTGGAGTTCATCATCGGCCGCGGCGATCGGCCGGTCGTCGGTGAAGTCGGGCTTACCCCGCGCGCGAAGCGCGTCATCGAGCTCGCGATCGACGAGGCCCGCCGCCTGGGACACAACTACATCGGCACGGAGCACCTGCTGCTCGGCCTGGTGCGCGAGGGCGAGGGCATCGCCGCCGGCGTGCTCGAGAGCCTGGGCGTGAACCTCGACAAGGTGCGCCACGAGGTCATTCGTGTCCTGAGCCAGTCGTCGAGCGCCGGACCCACGACGGAAACCAAGCGCGCGTCCAAGACGCCAACCGTCGACCAGCTCGGCATCAACCTGACCGACGCGGTTCGCGCCGGCAAGATCGACCCGGTCATCGGGCGCGAGAAGGAGATCGAGCGCGTCATCCAGATCCTGTCGCGCCGCACGAAGAACAACCCGGCGCTGATCGGCGAGCCGGGCGTCGGCAAGACGGCGATCGCTGAAGGCCTCGCCCAGCGCATCGTTGCCGGCGACGTGCCCGAGACGCTGCTCAACAAGCGCGTCCTCACCCTTGACATCGGCTCACTCGTCGCCGGCACGAAGTACCGCGGCGAGTTCGAGGAGCGGCTCAAGAAGATCATCGAAGAGTTGCGCAACACGAACGACGCGGTGCTGTTCATTGACGAGCTGCACACCCTCGTCGGCGCGGGCGCGGCAGAGGGCGCGATCGACGCCGCGAACATCCTCAAGCCACCGCTGGCGCGCGGAGAGCTGCAATGCATCGGTGCGACGACGCTCGACGAATACCGCAAGTACATCGAGCGCGACGCGGCGCTCGAGCGTCGCTTCCAGCCGGTCATGGTCGACGAGCCGACGCGTGAGCAGACGGTCGACATCCTGCTCGGCGTGCGCAGCCGCTACGAGGAGCACCACAAAGTCAAGATCACCGATGACGCGGTCAAGGCGGCAGCCGACCTGTCGATCCGCTACATCACCGACCGCCATCTGCCCGACAAGGCGATCGACCTGATCGACGAAGCGGCCAGCCGCGTCCGCCTGCGCACCGCCTCCACGCCGCCCGAGCTCAAGGAAGCTCAGAAGGAGCTCGAGCGCGTCACCAAGGAGAAGGAAGCGGCGATCAACGACCAGGACTACGAGGTCGCTGCCAACCTGCGCGACGCGGAAGCCCAGGCCAAGGAAGCCGTCGACTCAATCCGCGCCAGCTGGCAGGCGAGCCACAGCGCCGAGATGGCCCAGGTTACCCAGGAGGACATCGCCCAGGTCGTGGCGATGTGGACCGGGATCCCGGTCACGGCGATCGCCCAGGAAGAGTCCGAGCGGCTCATGCACATGGAAGACGCGCTGCGCGAGAAGGTCATCGGCCAGGACGAGGCCATCGACACGATCGCCAAGGCGGTGCGCCGGGCACGTGCGGGGCTCAAGGATCCCAAGCGCCCAATCGGCTCCTTCATCTTCCTCGGCCCCACCGGCGTCGGCAAGACGTGGCTGGCCAAGGCCCTCGCCGAGTTCATGTTCGGCTCCGAGGACTCGCTGATCAAGATCGACATGAGCGAGTTCATGGAGCGCCACAACGTGTCGCGCCTGGTCGGAGCACCTCCCGGTTACGTCGGCTTCGACGAGGGCGGCCAGCTGACTGAGGCCGTACGCCGCAAGAGCTACTCCGTGGTGCTGCTCGACGAGATCGAAAAGGCCCACCCGGAGGTCTTCAACATCCTGCTGCAGATCCTCGAGGACGGCCACCTGACGGACGCCAAGGGCCGTCGCGTCGACTTCCGCAACACGGTCATCATCATGACCAGCAATGTCGGCGCCAAGTCGCTGCTCAAGGACACGAGCCTGGGCTTCAAGCCGGTCGCCATCGACCAGTCGAAGGCCGAAGAGCAGATGTATGACCGCATGAAGGAAAAGGTCCTCGACCAGCTCAAGACGCAGTTCCGGCCCGAGTTCCTGAACCGCGTCGACTCGGTCGTCGTCTTCCGCAGCCTCCAGATCGAGCAGATCCGGATGATCGTCGAGCTGCTGCTCGCGCGCGTGCGCGACCAGCTCCGGGCGCAGCAGATCGAGCTTGAGATCACCCAGGAAGCGAAGGACCACATCATCAAGCTGGGCTACGACATCGACTACGGCGCGCGGCCGTTGCGGCGCGTGATTCAGAACATGGTCGAGGACCAGCTGGCTGAGGCACTGTTGACAGGCCGCTTTTCCGCGGGCATGACTGTTCGGGTCGACAAGTCACCGGACGCGGGCCTGGTCATCGAGCCGATCACCGAGAAGATCCCCGTCGAGGCCGGCGCCTAAGGCGCCGGCGCCCAGGATGGCCAAACAGGGAGACCGCGCTTATGTCTGCGGCACCTGTGGCGCGACCAGCCTGCGCTGGGAGGGTCAATGCCGCTCATGCAGCGGCTGGAACACGCTCGTGGAAACGGTCGTGGAGCGGCCGCGCGGCGCGACAGGCGCGCGGCGCAAGGCAGTTGCTGCCCCGCCGGTCACGCCGCTCAACGAGGTCGCGGCGCACGACACCGACCGCATCGTCATTGGCCTGAGAGAGGTCGACCGCGTGCTCGGCGGCGGGTTCGTTCCGGGGTCGCTCGTGTTGCTCGGCGGCGAGCCGGGCATCGGCAAGTCGACGCTCGTGCTCGCGGTATGCGGCCGTGTCGCCGGGCCGGCGCGCGTCCTGTACGCATCAGGCGAGGAGTCGGCCGCGCAATTGCGCCTGCGCGCCACGCGACTGGGCCTTGATGGTGCTACAGGCATCGACGTCCTCGCCGAGACATCAGTCGAGCGCATCGTTGCCGCCGCGGAGGCGTCCAACCCGGCGCTACTCGTCGTTGACTCTATCCAGACGCTCACCACCGACGAGCTGGACGGCCCGCAGGGCTCCGTGGGCCAGGTTCGTGCCGCCGCCGCGCGCTTGCAGTCATACGCCAAGGAGAACGCGGTCCCGGTCCTGCTCGTGGGCCACGTCACCAAGGATGGGACGCTCGCCGGCCCCAAGACGCTCGAGCACCTGGTCGATGTCGTGCTGACCCTTGAAGGCGAGCGCTTCTCCGGGCTGCGGCTGCTCCGCTCCGCCAAGAACCGCTTTGGCTCAACCGAGGAAGTGGGCGTGTTCGAGATGGCCGGCACGGGGCTGGTCGAGGTCGCCGACCCCGGCGGCGCATTCCTGGAGGCCGACTCGCTGGGCGCACCCGGCGTCGCCGTAGCCGCGACCCTTGAGGGCAGCCGGCCGCTGCTCGTGGAGGTCCAGGCGCTGGTCGCGCCGCAGGTCCACGGCTCACCGCGCCGCACCTCTGCGGGGCTCGACAACCAGCGCCTGGCGTTGTTGATCGCCGTTCTGGGCCGGCGTGCCGGCATGAACCTCGCAAGCCATGACGTCTACGCGAACATCGTCGGCGGGCTGACGGTCGAGGAGCCGACGCTCGACCTGCCGCTCGCCCTCGCGCTCGCCTCCGCGTTGCGCGACAGGCCGCTCGCGCCGGGTACCGTGTCGTGCGGCGAGGTGGGGCTGACCGGCGAGCTGCGGCCCATCAGCGGCCTCGGCCGGCGACTGCGCGAGGCGGCGCGGCTCGGCTTCACCAGGGCGATCGTGCCGCGCAACGTGGGCCGCGGCGAGGACCTGCAAGACGTCAAGATCGACCTTGTTCGCGTCGGCACCCTGCGCGAGGCGATCAGCGCGGCGCTAGTCGAACGGCCTAGAGACGAGGCGCGCGCCATTCCTGTAGCAATCGACGCGGCATGAACAGCTTCATCCGTCTCTTTGGCGGCGCGCTCGGCGCGCTCATCGCGGTCGTGCTGGCCGGCGGCGCGCGCATCCCGCCGCTCGACCTCAGCTCCATCGGCGGAGTGGTGCTGCTCGTCCTGTGGGTCGCAGCGTGGGCGGTGATCGGCTTCTCGATCCTCCCGTACGTCACGGTCTTGCCCGCGCGCTGGCTCATCGGGCGCGTGATGACCCTCACCGCGGGCGAGTTCGTGAGCGCAGCGGCAGGGCTGGTGGCCGGCCTCGTGATCGGTGCGTTGATCGGACTGCCGATGGCCAACCTACCCGAGCCATATCGCTGGGTGCTGCCCATCGGCACGGTCGTGGTCACGGGTCTGGGGATGATGGGCCTCACGGTCGCCAAGCGGCACGATTTGGCTGAGGGCCTCCGCTCCGCGGGCGTCCTGAAGCCACCGGCCACCGATTCTCCGGTCGTCCCGATCGAAGGTCCGGTTATCTACGTCGATACCAGCGTGCTCATCGACGGCCGCCTCACCGACGTCGTCGCATCCGGGTTCCTGTGGGGCACCCTTGTCGTGCCGCGCTTCGTCGTCGCCGAGCTGCAGCACATAGCCGATCAACGTGACGCGGGTCGGCGCGCCCGGGGGCGGCGCGGCCTCGAGATCCTCGCCGTGCTGCAGAAAGATCCGCGCATCGCGGTCGAGCTGCCCGACGAGGATGTCGCCGCAGAGACTGAAGTCGACGCCAAGCTGATCGCGCTGGCGCGTCGGCGCGGGGCCGCGATCCTGACCAATGATTTCAACCTCAATCGCGTGGCCCAGCTCGACGACGTGCGCGTCCTGAACCTCAATCACCTCGCCAATGCGATCAAGCCCGCGTTCCTGCCGGGAGACACGCTGCACGTCAAGGTCACGGCGCAGGGCAAAGAGGCCGGCCAGGGCATCGCCTACCTCGATGATGGGACGCTCATCGTCGTCGAAGGCGGCACCGATCTCATCGACAAGGAGGTCGACGTCAACGTGACGCGCGTCCTCCAGACCGTCGCGGGGCGGATGGTCTTCGCTCAGCCGCGCAGCTAAGGCGATGCCTGAGGCCCATGTCGTCCAACGATAGAGCTGACTCGGAGACGGCAAGGGACGCGAAACCCTTCGCCGACGCGGTCATCGTGGCCGCTGGTGGATCGACGCGCATGGGCGGGTCCGACAAGATGGCCGAGCCGCTGCTGGGCCGCTCTCTGCTGCAGTGGTCGGTGGAGAACATGGCGGCCGCGCAGACCGTTGCGCGAGTCATCGTCGTGGCGCGGCCGGATCGAGTCGCGGACCTTGCCGCGCAGCCATGGCTCAGCGACGCGACGGTCGTGGCAGGAGGGGAGCGCCGCTCCGATTCAGTCCGCGCCGGCGTCACCGCTGCGACCGCTGAAGTCGTACTGGTCCACGACGGGGCGCGCCCGCTGGCCTCGCCCGCGCTTGCGGATGCGGTCGCCAACGCTACCGCGCAACACGGCGCCGCGGTGCCGGTCGTGCCGGTCGTCGACTCACTGAAGCGCGACAACGGCGCGACGCTCGGCGAATCGGTCAAGCGCGACGGCCTCGTGCGCACCCAGACGCCCCAGGGCGCGCGGCGCCAGCTGCTGCTCGACGCTATGGCCGCGGCCGGGAACGTGGCGTTCTCCGACGAGGCGGCGCTGCTCGAAAGTCAAGGCATCGCGATCGCCACGGTTCCCGGTGAGCCGCGCAACATCAAGGTCACGCTGCCGCAGGATCTCGAGATGGTCCGCGCGCTGGCACGAGGCGGCGCCGAGACGCGAGTGGGCCTGGGCCAGGACTCGCATGCCTTCGGGCCAGACCTTGGCCTGTGGCTGGGCGGTATCCAGATCGAGGCCGCGCCGCGCCTGTACGGCCACTCGGACGGCGACGTCATCCTCCACGCTATCGCGACGGCAATCCTGTCCGCGACGGGCAACGGCGACCTTGGCCGGCTCTTCCCATCCGACGACAGGCAAACGACGGGCATCGCCAGCTCCGATCTGCTGCGCGAAGCCATCGCGAAAGCAGGACAGTCGGGCTGGGCGGTCGAGTCGGCCCAGGTGTCGGTGGTCGGTGCCCGGCCAAGGCTCGGTGGCCAACGACTGGACGCGATGGCTGCCAATGTTGCCGGGCTGCTCGCGGTAGATCGGGATTCCGTGGCCATCACGGCGTCCACGGGCAACCTCAGCGGCGACGAAGGTGCGGGCCGGGTCATCAGCGCCACAGCACTGATTGGGCTGCGTCGGCGATGATGGGGGAGTGACGGGACTCCATCTCACCAACACGCTCGGCGGCGCGCTCGAGGAATTCACACCGCTCGATCCGGCGAATGTGCGCGTGTACTCGTGCGGGCCGACCGTCTACGGCCCGTCGCATGTGGGCAACTTCCGGGCCTTCCTGCTGGGCGACCTGCTGAGCCGCTACCTGCGCTGGTCTGGCTACACGGTGACGTGGGTCATGAACATCACCGATGTCGACGATCGGATCATTCGCGACCTCGCCGCCCACGGCGGCACGCTCGACGAGCTGACCGCGCCGCACATCGCGGGCTTCCTGGAGAACCTGGGCAAGATGCGCATCGGGCCGCCGGACAAGCTCACGCGCGCGACCGAGCACATCAACGAGATGGCCGCGTTGATCGCGCGGCTGCAGGCGAACGGCCACGCCTACAAGACCGATGACGGCTCGATCTTCTTCGACATCTCGTCGTGGCCGGCGTACGGCGTTCTGGCCAAGCTGGAGCCTGGTGCCGCGCGCCAGACGGAGCGCGTCGCCGCCGACGACTACGGCAAGGAAGACGTGCGCGACTTTGCCCTGTGGAAGGGCCCGCGCGATGGCGAGCCGTCGTGGGACACAGAGGTCGGTCCGGGCCGGCCGGGCTGGCACATCGAGTGCTCGGCGATGAGCATGAAGCACCTGGGTGAGTCGTTCGACATCCACACCGGTGGCGTCGACCTGATTTTCCCCCATCACGAGAACGAGATCGCGCAGAGCGAGGCCGCCACGGGCAAGAAGTTCGTCACGACCTGGCTGCACAACGCGCACCTGCAGCTGCGGGGCATCAAGATGGCCCGGCGCATCGGCAACATCGAAAAGCCCGCGGAGGTGTTCGCGGAGGGCTGGACCCCGATCGAGCTCCGTTACGCGTTGCTCGCCACTCATTACCGCGCGCCACTCGATTGGGGCGATGAGACGCTCGAGCATGCGCGCGCCGCGGTGGAGCGGCTGGCTGCCGCGCTCGCGGCGCTGGACGCGTATGAAGAAGAGAGGGCCGACGATCCCGACCTCCCCGCTGCTTTGAAATCGGCACGGGACGCGTTCAAGCTGGCCATGGACGACGACCTCAACGTGAGTGGCGGCCTGGCCGCGGTGATGGAGCTGGTGCGTGACCTCAACCGGCGCGTCGATGCGCGGTCGCTGTCGACTGCCGACGCGCGCCGGGGCGTTGACGCTTTGCGCGATCTGGACCAGGTGCTCGGTCTGCTCCCGGAGGCGCAGACGCTGCCCGATGGCGCGGCTGCGCTGCTCGAGGAGCGTGCCGCGGCTCGCGCGGCCAAGGACTGGGCCAAGTCAGATGAGCTGCGCGACCGGCTGGCAGGGCTG
>DATBRX010000097.1:0-4866 GCA_036560085.1 Candidatus Limnocylindrales bacterium | reverse complement strand
ATCGCCTTCAGCTGGTCGTAGACCGCCTGTGCGTCCGTGAGCGCCTGTGCCCATGCCGGATCGTCGGCTGGCGGGGTGTCTTCGAGGCTGTTGTTTGGCGCGAACACGATCTCGCTGTAGTCGATCTCACCCTGCGCGGCGGTTGGATCCTCGCTGACCTCGCCCTCGATGAAGATGACGGCGATGCGCGCCTGCTCCGGCGTCTGCGCCAGGGCGTCGTTGGTGATCTTGTCGTGAAGCGCCGCCGCCGCGGCCTCATAGTTCAGCAGCGCGCGCACGTTGGACTCCGGCAGACGGGTGAAGAGCTGGTCGCGCAGGCCTGCCTGCTCACCGGCCGGCAGGATCTCCGTCACCCGGCCGATGCGATAGAAGCCATCCTCGCCGCGGACGATGCCGGTGGTCCCGTTGAGCGGAAGCTCGAAGAGCTGGCGCTGAAACTCCAGGTCGCTGATCTTGTTGGCGGTCGCGATGCCCAGGTCGCCACCGGCGGGCTCGCTGTCACCGTTGCTGTACTGATGGGCGATCGTCGCCCAGTCGCCACCGGCGTTGATGGCGGCGAGCGCCTCCTCCGCCTTGGCGAGCGCGGCCCGCTGCTCAGAACCCGTGGGGCCCTCGGCTGCGTCGGCCGCGATGGGCTTGACCACGATCTCCCACATGTGGCGCTTCTCGACGCCCGCGAACTCCTTGGCGAGCAGCCCATCGACCTGCTCGGGCGTGACCGTGATGCCCTCCGCTGGCGCAAGCTGTGACTGGAAGACGATGTCGATCAGGTTCTCCAGGGCATCCGTAGTCAGCGAATTAAGCTGCTCCTGCAGCGCCTGGGTCCGTGATGTGGCGGTGGCCTCGTCGATCTCGCCGTTCTGCAGGGCTACGGCGACGCGGTCCTGGTCGCGCCCGATGCGCCACGTCTCGAGCTCGACGCGATCGCGCAGCAGCTGCGGTGGGATCTCGAACGTGCCGACGCGCGCCAGCGGCCGCAGGTTGTCGTTGTACCAGGCAAGCGCGACCGCTCCGATGAGCGCCAGCACGACGATGACGATGGCGCCGATGAACAGCGCGGTGACGGTGGCCTGCTGACGCTCCTCACCTTCGAAGAGACGACGTACGCGCGTGCCAAGGCCAGGCCGCGACTGGCGTCGTGGTCGATAAGTCATTTGATTGCGTGTCTCCTAGAAAATGCGCCGCACCAGGCGCCAGGCGACCACGAGCCCGGCGCCAAGGGCCAGCGCCGAGCGCCAGTCAAGCAGTGGTCGCGCGTCGCCGCTGACCTCGCCGGCAAGCAGCACGAGGACGTTGCCGCCCTCGTTCACGGTGGCGTGGTCAGAGAGCACGGCGAATGCCGAGCCGCCGTCGGCGACGGTCAGGTTGTCGGTCTTGGCCAGGGCGACGCCGCCCTGGCTGAGGGTCATCTGCTCGGCGCGCACCTGGGCTGCGCCGCCCTGGGTGATCGAGACCGTCGTCGCGACGATGTCGCGCGCCCCGCCCTGGCTGATCGTCACATTCTCCGCGCGCACGTCACCGGACGCGTCCATGCCGTCGGGCAGGTGGCCATTGTGATGGGCGGGTGTGGTGTCTTCGAAGCTCACCGGCGCGTCCGAGTCGTCGTCGGACGGCACGCTGTGCTGTTCGTCAGCGTCCATGGGGGCGCCAGCGTACCGCGCCGCGCCCGATCGCGCTGCCTGTGGGGTGTCTGTGATCGCGGGCGTCAGGCGCCCTTGGGGCCGCGCCGGCCGCGGAGCTCGTCCCAGCGCAGCCGAATGACCACCAGGAGCGCCTCGAGGATGATGCTTCGTGACATCTTGGACGCCCCCAGGCGGCGATCAACAAAGACGATCGGCACTTCCACCACCCGCGCCCCGGCGCGCGCCGCGCGGAATGTGGTCTCGATCTGGAAGACGTAGCCGCCCGAGTGGAGGCTTGCCCACGGCAGCGCCGCGAGGGTTGGGCGGCGCCACGCCTTGAAGCCGCCGGTCAGATCATGCGCCTTCAGCCCCAGGACGGTGCGCGCGAAGATCGAGCCGCCGCGCGATACAAGGCGGCGCAGGATGCCCCAGTTGCGCACGCCGCCACCCTTCACGTAGCGCGACCCAATGACGAGATCGGCGCTGTTCTGCAGAGTCGCGACCATTCCCGGGAGATACGTCGGGTCGTGCGACCAGTCGGCGTCCATCTGGATGAGCAGCTCGGCACCGCTCTCGAGCGCATGCCGGAACCCGTCCGTATAGGCCTTGCCCAGGCCCTGCTTGGCCGCGCGGTGAAGAACCTTGACGCGCGGGTTCTCGAGGGCCATGCGGTTGGCCAGATCGCCGGTGCCGTCGGGCGACGAGTCATCGACGACGAGCAGCGTCGCTTCAGGCAGCTGGCCCAGGATCGCGGGCGCGATGAGCGGCAGGTTCTCGATCTCGTTGTACGTCGGCAGCACGACCCACGTGCCGGTCAGCACCTCTGAAGTCACTGCCCGCGAGTCTACCTGCGCCCAGGAACGTCGGTTGAAGCGCCGAGCCGGCCCTCGCGGGCCGGCTCGGCGATACCTGTCCGCGGGTCGGAGGCTGCGACCCGCTGGATTGCGAAGGGGCTCAACCAGATCACGGCTGCCGGAGAGCCCACCGCGTCAAGCCTCCCGGTGACCGGCGCGCCGTGCCATACCAAGATGGTCCCGCGCCACCCGGCACCGTTGGCGGTCCTTGAGGATGTGCGGTGGGGTCAAGTTGGGCCGTGGAACGCACTGGGCTGTCGTTGGCTACTCTGCGCGCGTGGTCAGGCAGCCCATGGAGCCCGAATTCCCCGACGCGCCCGAAGTGGTGGGCGACGTCCGCGAGGACGACGACCTCGAGCCGGAGCCCAAGCGACCGCGTCGCCGCGGGGCGGCTGACACGGCGCTGCCGTGGGTGCTCGCCACGGTCGTCGTCCTGCTTCTGGCCGTGAGCGCAGGGCTGTTCGCAGCCTGGGTCGTCGCCTCACTCAAGGCCGTGCCCATCCCGGCCGGCGCGATCGTCACGGCGTCGCCGGTGCCAGGGGCAACCGACGTGCCCAGCACTCAGCCAACGTCGCCGTCGTCCGGGCAGCCGCGCCACACCCCGACACCCGCGCCCGCTCTGACGCCGGAGCCGCCGCCATTCGTGCACGTCGTGCAGAGGGGCGAGTACCTGACGTTGATCGCGGACATGTACGACGTGCGCGTCGAGGACATCCTCGCCCTGAATGACATCAAGGATCCCGACCGCATTCGTCCCGGGCGCGAGCTGCTGATCCCCGGCTACGGCATCCGGCCCTCGCCGTCACCGTAAGCGGACGAGGCTTCTCTAGGGAGCGGCCGAAGGCTCCAGCGTGGGCGAGGGTGAAGGCGCCGTGTCGGGCAGACCGCCCTCGTAGCTGGTGATCACGAGCACGTACTCGAGTCGATCGAGGTCCGCCACGGGTGTGACCAGCGCGGTCTGGAAAAGCTGATCGGGCGAGCGGCTGACGCCGGCGACCAGGCCGATGAGCAGTCCCTTGGGATACGGCGAGCGGATACCTTCGGCGAGCTCGATGCCCGCGGTGACGACCGACTCGTTTGCGCTGACCGTCACCTCGGCAGGGATGTTGACCATCTCCAGCGGCTGGCCCAGCTTGCCGCTCAGCAGTCCCACGGCGCGGCTCGACTCGATCAATCCAGCGACATGGATCCGGGTGTCACTTATCAGCAATACGCGACTGAAGTTGGCGCCGACTTCCACGACCTGGCCGATCAGCGCGCCGCCCGGGCCGATGACCGGATCGTCGACCTCGATGCCGGCGTCGGCGCCGCGATCGAGGCTGATCGCCCGCTCCTGGTCGGTGATGCGCTTGCTGATCACCTCGGCGGCAACCGTCTCGTACTCGAACGATGAACGGACGTCGAGGAGCTGGGTCAGGAGCTCGTTCTGCTCGCGCAGGCTGACCAGGCCCTGGTTCTCCGCCTCGACCTCGTTGAGCCGCCTGGCCAGATCCTCGTTCTGCTGGCGCAGCCGCTCGATCTCGCCGAACGCCGCGAAAACGGAGCCGACGGTCTGGCCTGCGCCGCGCAGCACTTCCTGGATAGGCGCCATCGCGTAGCCGACGCCGCGGCGCAGCTGGGTCACGGGCGGTGAGCTGCTGAACGCCAGCATCAGCATCGCGATCGCGAGCAGCACCACGTAGACGACGATCTGCCGTCGGAGCGAACGATTAGTCAGCACTGGTGCACCCTGTTCCCATTTACTGGGCGCTCAGCCCGTCGCGACGGACTCAGCGCGGGGCGTGTGAGTACGTCTCCGAGACTAGCGTGCGCTCCATCGTGTCGAGCTCCTCGAGCGCCTTGCCGGTGCCACGCACGACGCACGTCAGCGGGTCGTCGGCGACATGGACCGGCATCTGGGTCGCCTCGCTCACGCGCCGATCGAGACCCTGCAGCAGTGCCCCGCCGCCGGCGAGGACGATGCCCTGGTCCATGATGTCGGCGACGAGCTCGGGCGGAGTCTCCTCGATGGTGTCCTTGATTTCGTCGACGATCTGCGAGACCGACGGCTCGATGGCCTCGCGCAGCTGCTCGGCGGTGATCTCAACCGCGCGCGGCAGCCCCGTCAGCAGGTCGCGCCCGCGCAGCATGACGCGCTGCTCGTCGTAGTCGCCCGGGTACGCGGAGCCAAGTGCGATCTTGACGTCCTCGGCGGTGCGCTCGCCCAGCAGCAGGTTGTACTCGCGGCGAGCGTAGGCAATGATGTCCTGGTCGAGCTCGTCCCCGCCGATGCGGATGCTGCGGCTGACCACGATGCCGCCGAGTGAGATGACGGCGACCTCGGTCGTGCCACCGCCGATGTCGACTATCAGCGAGCCTGTCGGCTCCGCGACCGGCAGCCCGGCGCCGAT
>DATBRX010000096.1:0-6032 GCA_036560085.1 Candidatus Limnocylindrales bacterium | reverse complement strand
CCAGTCGCGAAGCGATGCTGGATACGCTCGCTTATTTGCGTGAGCGCTACGGCGGCGCGGAGCGCTACCTGCTCGACGGCGGCATGACCTCCGAGCAACTGGCGCGGCTGCGCGCGCGGCTCGTCGACGCCAACACTGAAGTGGCGCCCTGATGGACGATATCGCGCGCGAATACCTGCTGATCGCGCTGGCCATCGACGAGATCGAGCACGGCATCGTCGACTCGTACTACGGGCCGCCCGAGCTGCGCGAGCAAGCGAAGAGCGGCAACGATGGCGCTGCCGCGCTCGCCGGCCGCGCGGCGGCATTGCGCAGGCGGCTGAATGACGAGACAGACGAGCAGCAACGGGCGCTGTGGCTCGATCGCCAGCTGCTCGGCCTGGAAACCATCGCGCGCCGGCTCGCCGGCGAGACGCTGCCGTATCTCGTGGAGGTGGAGCACTGCTTCGACGCGGCGCCAGAACCGACGCCACCGGAGGACTACGCGCGAACGCGGGCCGAGCTCGAAGAGCTGCTGCCTGGTGACGGCGACCTGCGCGATCGCCTGGCCCAGCGCGACGAGCGCCTGACGGTGCCCGCGGATCGGCTGCCGGCGATCATCGACTGGGTCGCGGCGGAGTTGCGCTCCGCGGCCGCCGCCATCTGGCCGCTGCCCGATGGTGAAGAGCTTTCCTTCAGCATGGTGCGCGACGAACCGTGGGCGGCCTACAACTGGTACGACGGCAATCTGAAGTCGCGCGTCGAGGTCAACACCGACCTGCCCATGCGCGCCCACCAGGTCGCCCTCACCCTGGCCCACGAGACATTCCCCGGCCATCACATGGAGCACGCCTGGAAGGAAGCACGGCTCTATCGCGAACGCGGCTACGGCGAGGCGAGCGCGATGCTCATCAACACGCCCGAGTCATACATCAGCGAGGGCCTCGCCGAAGTCGGCGCGTGGTTGCTCAACAATGAGACGCGCTTCCAGGAGATGCTGCTCGGCGTGACCGAGCGCGCCGGTATCGCGCTCACCACCGACGACGCGCAACGCGAATGGCACACCTCGAACGCCTTGCACAGGTTGCGCGGCGCGGGCGGCGACGCCGCACTCCAGCTGCACGTGGCCAAGCGGTCGCGCGACGACGTCGTGCGCTTCCTCGAGCAGGACGCGCTATCGACCCACGAGCGCGCCCTCAAGGTCCTCGAGTTCATCGACCACCCCCTGTGGCGGACCTATGTCTTCTGCTATGCGGGAGGCGAGCGGCTATTGAGCCATTGGGTCGAATCGGCCGGTGACAAGGAGGCCCAACATGCGCGGTTCTCCCGGCTGCTGACCGAGCAGATCACGCCGTCGGGGATCGCAGCCGAATCGATGCAAATCAAAATTCCCTATTGAGCGTGAGCGCCTCGGCTGGCATACTCGGACGTACCCGCCTCCGGAGGCCGTGCCTCCTCCGGTGAACGTGTCCTAACCACGTCCCCGGGGTCGAGGGTGCCCTGGCTCAACAAGGAGTCTGGCGAGGCGTGAACCTCAAGCCGGCGAAGGAGGCACTAGCCGATCCATTCGTGGATCTCATCGCCTGTGAGCGAGAGTGCCGAACCTGCAGTTACGCCGCAACGCTCGATTGCGACGGCAACTGCGGGGTATGTCCCCACAACGGATACTGTCCATGTGTCAACCCCGTCGTCGCCAGGAGCAAGACCGCGTTGAAGATCATCGAGCTGCGGCCGATCTTGCTCCAGGACCTGCGCGCCAGGAACTAGTCGAAGCAATACCTGGCTGATGGAGATCGCTGCCTTGCGCGAGCTCGTCGAGCGCGTCCACGCGACCTCGGGGCGGCTTTGACCTAGCCGCAAAAGAGAAGCGCGTTGATGAGCTCGACGCGCGCGCAAGCGTCGAGGGCTTCTGGTCGGATCAACGTGCCGCCCAGAAGGTGCTACGCGAGGCCGACAGTCTTCGTGAAGAGGTGGGCACCTGGCGCGCCCTCGAAAAACGCGCCGATGACCTGCTCGAGCTGGCCCAGCTCGCGGAATCCGGCGCCGATCCCGATCTGGCCGCCGAGCTCGACTCGGAATTCGGGGCAGTCTCGGCCGAATACGAAGGGCTGCGCACCAGCCTTCTGTTCTCCGGTGACTACGACGCCGACAACGCGATCCTGACGATCACTGCCGGGGCCGGCGGGACAGAGGCGACCGACTGGGCCGAGATGCTGCTGCGCATGTACCTGCGCTGGGCAGAGCGCCACCGCTTCCACACCGAGATCCTCGACCAGCTCGAGGGCGAGGCTGCGGGCCTCAAGAGCGTCACCGTGGACATCCGTGGTCGCAATGCCTATGGCCACCTGCGCGCGGAGCGCGGTGTGCATCGCCTGGTGCGCATCAGCCCCTACGACTCGCAGAAGCGACGGCATACGACGTTCGCCCTGGTCGAGGTCGTGCCGGAGGTCGAGGACGACACGGAGGTCGGCGACATACCGGAGGACGAGCTGCGCATCGAGACTTTCCGCTCGCAGGGCGCCGGCGGCCAGCACGTCAACAAGACCGACTCGGCCGTGCGCCTGACGCACATCCCCACCGGCATCACCGCTCAGAGCCAGAACGAGCGCTCGCAGCACCAGAACCGCGAATCGGCAATGAAGATTCTCAAAGCCCGATTGCTCGAGCAGCGCATCGCAGAACGCGAGAAGGAGCTATCGGCGCTGCGCGGCGAGCACGTGGAGGCCGGCTGGGGCAACCAGATCCGCTCGTACGTGCTGCATCCCTACCAGATGGTCAAGGACCACCGCACGAGCTACGAGACCAGCGCCACGTCGGACGTGCTCGACGGCGATCTCGACGCGTTCATGAAGGCCGAGCTCGAAAGACTCGCAACAACTGTCCCGGTCGCGGCCGCTGGCGACCGCTGATGGTCGACCTCCGGCCGATCGATCCGGCCGACTTGGACGTCCTGGGCGAGGTCTTCTACGAGGCCGACGACGAGTTGAACGTGCGCCGCGGCCTGCCCACGACGCCGCGCAACCCCATGCCCCTGCTGCGCCTCTTCGATCACATCATCAAGGAATCGCCGCAACGCGGCTGGCTGGCCGAACGCGACGGACGGGCGCTGGGCTTTGGCATCGCTGCGCAACGGGTGGACATGACGTTCCTCTCGTTCCTGTTCGTGCGTCCGGATGCCCAGGCGAGCGGCCTTGGCCGGGAGCTGCTGGTGCGCGCCATGTCCGGCAGCACGTACCGCGCGGTGTGCATCGGCGCGATCCAGCCCATCTCCGCGGCCCTTTACGCGCAGTACGGGATGGTGCCGCGCGTCCCGCTGTTCATGTTCAGCGGCAAGCCAAACACCACTCTGCGCGCCTTGCCGGAAGGTCTGGAAATCGGGCCGGTCAGCATTGATGACGTGGCCCAGCTCGACCACGAGGTGACCGGCGTCACCCGGCCGGGCGACCACGCGGCATGGGAAAGGTGGGATCGCCAGCGCCTGGGGTTGTACGAGGCCGGCAGGCTGGTCGGCTACGGCTACGTCCAGTCGGTCGGTCGCCTGGGACCGGTCGTCGTGCGTGACGCGGGGCACCTGCTGCCGTTTGTGGGTGCGCTCATAGGTCGCCTGCCCGATGTCGAGACGTGGCTGCTCAACGTCCCCGGGGCCGCGGCGGAGACGTTCGAGACGCTGCTCAAGGCCGGCCTGCGCCTGGAGGGGCCGCCGGTCATCTATTGCGCGACCGAGCTGCGCATCGACCACAGCCGCTACCTGCCCGCAGGCTTCGCCCTGCCCTGATCCTGGTTCACAGCCACGGCACATAGACTGGCGCTCCCGTGAACGATCAGATGTCTGCTGTGCCTTCCTCGAACCTGCCCGATACGCCTCCGGACCGCGCGCAGGTCGCGCCGCACCTCGATCCGCAGCTGGAGCAACGATCGCGGGATCGCCGCGCATCAACGCTGCTGGCGCTGCTCGTCGTCGCGGTCCTGGGTGGGGCTGGAATCTTCGTGTCCGGTTTCACGCTGGGTCGGCTCGCCGGTGCCACGCCCGGCACGACCGATGCCAACCAGGACCTGTTCCGGCCCTTCTGGGACGCGTACACCGACGTCAGCTCGAACTACGTCGGCCAGATCGATCCGCACTTCCTGGTCGAAGGCGCGATCAAGGGCATGTTCAACGCGCTCGACGATCCGTTCTCGCAGTACCTGACCGAGGAGGAGTACCGCGCCTCGCTGGGCGGCATCTCGGGCGAGTTCGAGGGCATCGGCGTCGAGATGTCCACCCAGGACGCGGCCGGCACGCCGTGCGACACAATCTCGGACACGTGCCGGCTGGTGATCACGCGCGTGATCCGCCGCTCCCCGGCAATCACGGCCGGGCTCCGTGATGGCGACGTCGTCACCGCGGTGGACGGCCAGGTCACCCGGGGTAGGACGCTCGGGGAGGTCGTGCCCACCATCCGCGGCCCCAAGGGCACGGCTGTGACGCTGACCATCGTGCGCGGCACGGAAACGCTCGACGTACCGGTCACGCGCGACGTGATCCAGCGCGAGGACGTGCGCAGCGAGCTGCTCGCCGATGGCCGGGTGGGCTACCTGCAGGTCAGCGGCTTCTCGTCCGCGTCCGCACAGGACCTGCACGACATGCTCACGCAGCTCGTCCAGACCGACCACGTGGCGGGACTGATCCTCGATCTGCGCGACGACCCGGGCGGTTACGTCGACGCGGCGCATAAGATCGCGAACGAGTTCAGCGCCGCTGATCCGCTCTACTGGGAGCAGAGCGCCACGGGTGAGCCGGAGCCGAAGCATCCCAACCCGGGTGGCGCGGCGACGGACACTGCGATCCCGCTCGTGGTCCTGGTGAACGGCGGCACGGCGAGCGCCAGCGAGATCGTCGCGGCGGCGCTCCAGGGCAACGGCCGCGCGCTGCTGATCGGCTCGCTGACCTACGGCAAGGGCACCATCCAGGAGTTCAAGGAGCTGCCCGGCGCGGGCGGCTACCGCCTCAGCGTGCGCAAGTGGCTCACACCGGACCAGACGTGGATCCATGGCGTCGGCCTGCGGCCGGATATCGCCGTGCTGCCGCCGGCCGACGAGCAGGCGCCTAACGACGTAGTGCTCCAGAGGGCAGTGCAGGTGGTGCTCGACCAGATCGCCGGCAAGCCCGTGACGACCGACCCGCCGCCTACACCCTCATTGGCACCCACCCCGAGCGCGTGATAGATTGTTTGGGAACGAAAGGAGGTGATGTGCAGTGTTAGATCGTTCTAGCTGCACCATCTCCCGGGGGATGCTCGCCTGAGCTGACACCGGAGATGGTGTAGGCAAGATCACGAGACGCCGGCCCGCCTTGGGCCGGCGTTCGTGTGTCCGGCGACAATTCCACTAGTTCGTACCAGAGGACTTCTCGAGTGTCAGAGACCGTGGCGCTCAACCGCAAGGCGCGCCACAACTACCTCATCACCGATACGTTCGAGGCAGGCATCGTCCTGACCGGCACGGAGATCAAGAGCATCCGCGCCGGCAAGGCCAACCTGTCCGACGCCTACGCGCGTGTCGAGCGCCGCGAGGCGTGGCTCGTCGGTGCCCATATCGCGCCGTTCGAGCAGGGCAACCGCTACAACCACGAGCCGCGGCGCGACCGCAAGCTGCTGCTCCATCGGACGGAGATTGACTCGCTGATGGGCAAGGCCGCGGCCAAGGGCCTGACGGTCGTGCCGCTGCGCCTGTACATCAGCGACAAGGGCCGCGCCAAGGTCGAGCTCGGCTTGGGCAAGGGCAAGCAGCTCCACGACCGCCGGCGCGACATCGCCGACCGGCAGTCGAAGCGCGACGTTGAGCGCGAGCTCGCAGACGCCACCCGCGGCCGCCGCTGACCCCTAAGTGGCCGGCCGGCATGAATGCGTCGTTTGGACGCATTCGGTCCACCGTTCACGAATCGGCCCACAAATTGCGCCAGTTGGACCAGTCGCGACCTGGTTGACACAAGATGCGGCTCACCGGGCCGAACGGTGGACCTATCAGGTCCAACCGACCCAAATTGGCCAGCCTGCGGCTCAGGTGGCCCCGGA
>DATBRX010000095.1:0-5295 GCA_036560085.1 Candidatus Limnocylindrales bacterium | reverse complement strand
CTGCGCGGGCTGATCTTCGATTCGCACTACGACCCCTACAAGGGCGTGGTCGCCTACGTCCGACTCTTCGAGGGCAGGCTGGCCGACCACGAATCGGTCCGACTGATGGCCTCGGGCGCCCAGTCGGAGATCCTGGAGCTGGGGGTCTTCCGACCACAGCAGGTGGCCGTCGATGCGCTGGGTCCCGGCGAAGTCGGCTATGTCGCCACGGGGCTCAAGAGCGTGCGCGACTGCCAGGTCGGCGACACCATGACCACCTCCGCTCGTGCCGCCGTCACGCCGCTGCCGGGCTACAAGCAGGCGAAGGCGCTCGTATTCGCGGGCCTCTACCCGATCGTGGGCGAGGACTTCCCGGACCTGCGCGAGGCGCTCGAGAAGCTCCACCTCAACGACGCCTCGATCTCGTTCGAGCCGGAGACCTCGATTGCGCTGGGCACCGGGTTCCGCGTCGGCTTCCTGGGGCTGCTCCACATGGAGATCGTCCAGGAGCGGCTCGAGCGCGAGTTCAACCTGGACCTGATCGCGTCGGCGCCGTCCGTCGAGTACCGGGTGCGACTCACCGCCGGCCGCGGCGAAGTGGTGGTCGATAACCCGGCGCACCTGCCGCCGCTGGGCGAGATCGACGCGATCAGCGAGCCGTGGGTCAAGGCCAGCATCATCACCCCGAGCTCGTACATCGGGACGCTTACTGAGCTTGCAACCGGGCGGCGCGGCGCCTTCGAAGGCATCGAGTATCTCGATCCGGAGCGGGTGCTGCTGACCTTCGAGCTGCCCCTGGCGGAGGTGATCGTCGACTTCTTCGACCAGCTCAAGAGCCGCTCGCAGGGCTACGCGTCGCTCGATTACGAGGAGATCGGCTATCGCGAGGGCGAGCTCGTCCGGCTCGATGTCCTGGTGAACGGCGAGCCAGTGGATGCGCTGTCGATGATCGTGCACCGCTCCAACTCGCACAGTCTCGGGCGCGAGCTCGTGGGGCGACTCAAGAAGCTGATCCCGCGCCAGATGTTCGAAGTGCCTGTCCAGGCGGCGATCGGCTCGAACGTCATTGCCCGCGAGACCATCAGCGCGATGCGCAAGAACGTCCTCGCCAAGTGCTACGGCGGCGACATCACGCGCAAGCGCAAGCTGCTCGAGAAGCAGAAGGCCGGCAAGGCGCGCATGAAACGTGTCGGCAGCGTCGAGATCCCGCAGGAGGCGTTCCTCGCGGTGTTGCGCTCGACGGTCGAGGCGTAGGTCGCGCATGACGCTCGACTTCGAAAACCTGATGACGGTTGCGGCACTGGGGCTGCTGATCGTGCTGCGCGTCGACGCACGGCGCTTTGGCGCCGCGGACTTCGACGACGAGACCGCGGTTGATGGCGTGCGCGTGTGGGCGCGCCGCCTCACCTGGTATGGCCTGGGCATCGTCCTGGTGCTCGCGGCCTATTTCCTGTTCCCGCGGCCCGAGGCAGGGCTCCATCTACGCCTGGGCGAGGACCGCGTCTTCGCGGTGATGGCCGGGCTGACGCTGGCGATGCTCGGCATTGGCGCGGCCGTGCTCTATGCGTGGTGGCGCTTCGGCGAGGTGAAGCTGCCCGACGCCCGCGCCTACCCGGTGGGGCTGCTCAACTCGATGGCCACCGCGATCATCGATGAGGCCGCCTTCCGCGGTGTCCTGCTTGGCCTGCTGCTGCTCTCGAATTGGCCGCCGGTCTACGCGGTCGCGTTCCAGGCGGTCGCCTACGCACTCGCGACGCGACTTGGTGGCGCGGGCCGGCCGCGCAGCCTGCTCATCCTGTGGCTGGTCGTGGGTCTGCTGAACGGCTGGCTGACGTACCTGACCGGCGGCATCGGCGCGGCCGTGCTGACGCATGCCCTGACACGCTTCGCGATCTTCACGGCGACCGGCCACGCCGGCCAGGTCACCCCCTCCGCCGTTTCCGAGGAGGAGGCGCACGAGTTGGCCGAGACGGCCGGTGACGCGGGTCTCGATGTCGTCCCGGACCCTGAGCCGGGTGGCTACCTACGGCCGATCGAATGACCCAGCCGGTAGCCCTGTACGTCCACTTCCCGTTCTGCGTCTCGATCTGCCCGTACTGCGACTTCGTCGTCTACGGCGGCAAGGACGCGCGCGGCCCGTCGAACCGCATCGCGTATCTGGTCGACGCACTCGAGGTCGAGATCGGCCTGCGGGCCGTACCGGGCGCAAACTTGGGCAGCGTCTACTTCGGCGGTGGCACGCCGTCACTTATGAGCGCGACCCAAGTTGAGCGGCTGCTTGCCGCCGCGGATGACGCGTTCGGCCTCCAGTCAGATGCCGAGATAACGATCGAAGCCAACCCGGGCGGCGGCGAGCGCGGCGACCTCCCCGGATTCCGCGCGGCAGGCGTGAACCGACTGAGCATTGGCGCGCAGAGTTTCGACCCGACCGAGCTGAAGCGCCTGGGCCGGCGCCACGCGCCCACAGACATCAGCGCCACGGTGCGCGCTGCCCGCCAAGCAGGCTTCGCCAACATCAGCCTCGACCTCCTGTACGACGTGCCCGGACAGACCATCGACTCGTGGCGTGACACCTTGGCTGGCACACTCGCCCTGGAGCCGGATCACATCTCGGCCTACGCCCTGACGCTCGACGACCCAGACCTGGAAGGCATCACCGGCCCGACCGGTGACCACCTCCCGCTGCGACCGGGCGCGCGCAACTGGCGCACCCAGGCAAGCTCCGAACAGGACGCGGATCGGGCCGCCGCGATGTACGAGATGGCCGACGATGCCTTCGCCACGGCCGGCCTGCACTGGTACGAGCTCTCGAACTGGTCACTCCTCGGTCGCGAGAGCCGCCACAACCTCACGTACTGGCGCGGTCAGGCTTGGGAGGCGATCGGTCCGGGGGCACACGCCTTTGACGGCGAGCTGACCCGCCGCTGGAACGCCGCCCGCCTCGACGCCTATCTGGCCGCGCTGTCGGCCGGCCACCTGCCGCCAGGCGATTCGGTGACGGTCGACGCCGCGACGGCCCAGGCGGAGAGGGCAATGCTCGCCCTTCGTACCGGCAGCGGACTGATAGTCGGTGAGATGCCCGGAATCGAAACTGTCATCGCCTGGGGAACGGAGCAGAGCCTGTTGGAGTCCGACGAATCGGTCGTCCGACTAACCCGCCGTGGCCGCCTCCTCAGCAACGAGCTCTTCGCGCGCCTAGTCCCAGCGGCATGAGCGCCGCCGTTCGGCAGGTGACGGTCGACGAGTGGGAACTTGTGCGCGATGTGCGCTAGGCCACGAACCCGATGCCAAGTAGATAGAAGATCACCAGGACCGCGACGAACGTGACGGCGATCAACAGGAGCACTCGGAGCGCGCTCATGCGCCGCTCGCCAATGGCACGTCTGGGTCGGGCAGGTAGACGTCTCGGATTGCGCCCTGGAGGTCGTGGTAGGACTTGATGAACGCGCGCAGCGTGCGCGCGGACGGGCCGAACGACTCGAATTTGTCAGCGGTCATGCCGTCAGGTTCGTAGGCGCGCCGGAAGTCGGGGATCTTCTCCAGGAGGTCCGCAACCAGCTCGGGATCGACCGGCACGTCCATTCGCGGCTCAGGCTCGATTCCGCTCGCGTCGAACTTCTGCTGCCATGCGAACGGCATCGTGAGGGTCACCTCGCCGCCGACGAGCTCCGTCCAGTGCAGCGTGTTGCGGTAGGCGGCGGCGAGCAACCGGGCGCGGTAGCCGCGTTCGAGGAACAACCGGTACGCGCGCTTGAACACGGCGATCCCGGCCCACTCCGCCGCGTCCTCGCGCAACGCGATCCTGTCCCGCGCGACGAGCACCTTCACCCAGTCGTCCATGCGGCCGATCATCAGCGTGATCACCGGCGTCATCGAGTCGGCGTCGCCGCCACCCGCCGCGAACCGCGTCAAGCCGCGCTCGACGGCCTCTGCCGCCGCGATCGCCTGGGGCACGGAAAACGAGACGGTTGCATTGATGTTGATGCCCAGCGCCGTCGCCTCCTCGATCGCGACCAGGCCAGGCGCGGTGTTCGGAAATTTGACCTGCATGTTCGGCGCGAGCGCGGCGAACCGGCGTGCCTGTTCCAGCATCAGCGCCGGTGAGCGATGCGCAGCCGGATTGACCTGCATTGATAGTCGACCCACGCCCTCGAGCACCGCGGCGCCGCGAGCCGCCATCTCCTCGGCGATCGCCCACGTCAGCTCGACCTCGCTCCAATCGGGGTGGTCGGTGGCCAGCTCCCGTATCCGCGGAATCCAGTGCTCCGACTCCTTCCCGAGAACCTCCATCACGATCGACGGGTTGGACGTGGCGCCGGTCGCGCCGCGCTCCACGGCGTGCGCCAGCTCAGCGACCGCGCACGAGTCGTTCCAATAGCGGGTGGGGGTGCGCTGTGTCATGCGCAAAAGGGCCGAATCGACAGTCACACCGGGTACGCTTGCATGAACACTGGAAGACGGCAAGAGCCGAATTGCCGTTGAAACGGACTTGGCAGGAGGAGGGCAAAAGGTGGCGCTCGACGAACAGGTCCTCGGCCAGTTCCTGGGCGACGACTCGTTCCCCATCGAGTGGGCCTCGGAAACCGAGAAGAAGCTCTTCTGGGTCTTCGACGACCTGCACTGCCCGCACCCGCTGAGCCCCATGTTCGAGGAGATCGGCGGCTGGTGGCTGTCGTGCGACCACATGTTCCGCCGCTTTGGCACGCCCTTCGCGAGCGACTGGATCATCAAGAACGTCAACGGCTACCTCTACACCGCGGCGATCCCCGCCGAGGCCGGCGTGGACGTGTCCAGCGAGGAGTACGGCGCCCGATACGCCGCCCGGGTGCCGCTCGACGCGGGCTACCCCGCCAGGATCGGCAAGTACCTGGACGCGGTGCTGCCGGTGTACGGCCTGCACTTCGCCGACTGGTGGCGCGACCGCCTCGTGCCGGAGATGCAACGCAACTTCGAGTACCTCGAGGGTCGCCTCGATGACGCGCCCAACCTGTCGCTGATGGAGCTCGCGACCGTCTGGGAGGACGCGATCGACATCCACGATCGGCACTGGAAGATCCACTGGATGCTGAACTTCGCGCAGCTCTCCGCGACGCTCGATCTAAGAGCGGCGATGGAAAAGGTGCACGGCAAGATCGACGAGGCGCTGCTGGGCCGTCTGCAGAACAGTGCGAGCGATCGCAACTGGGACTCCATCGAGGCCCTGTGGAAGGCGAAGGAAGAGGTCAAGGCCGACCCGGAGCTGTCGGAGGCTTTCTCCGCCGGTGGTGCTGAGGCCATCATCGCCAGGCTCAACGCGTCCGATCGGGGCCGGCGCTT
>DATBRX010000094.1:0-2301 GCA_036560085.1 Candidatus Limnocylindrales bacterium | reverse complement strand
TTAGCGTGTGGCAGGAGGAGGGCGAGGGGAGCGTCGGTACGACGCGATCGTCATTGGTGGCGGGCACAACGGCCTGACGTCCGCCGCGTATCTCGCCCGCGCTGGATTGAAGACGCTCGTCCTCGAGCGACGCCACGTCCTGGGTGGCGCGGCGGTGACCGAGGAGATCGTGCCCGGCTTCCGCTTCAGCGTCGCGTCGTATGTCGTGAGCCTGTTGCGCCCCGAGATCGTGCGCGAGCTGGAGCTGCCGCGCCACGGCCTGTCGATCCTGCCGCTCGACGGCACGTTCACGCCGCTCGATAACGACTACCTGTGGCGGACCGACGACCACGGCGCGACCCGGCGCGAGTTGCGCCGCTGGTCGCTGCGCGACGCGGAGGCCTACGAGGAGTACGCGCTGCTGATGGTCGAGATGGCGCGCTTCATCAAGCCCATCCTCTCGATCGTCCCGCCCGACCCGACCCACCTCGACCCGCGGGAGTTCCTGCCGCTCGCTGGCCTCGCCCAGGCGTTCCGCAAGCTGCCACGCGTTCAGCAACAGACGTTCATCAGGCTCATGACGATGAGCGCGGCCGAGTTCCTCGACCGCTGGTTCGAGACCGATCCATTGAAGGCCACGATGTCCGCGTCGGGCATCATCGGCACGTTCCTGGGCGTGCGCTCACCGGGCACCGCCTACGTGCTCCTGCACCACTACATCGGCGAGGTCGACGGCGCCTTCCGGGCGTGGGGCATCCCCAAGGGTGGCACCGGCGGCGTCAGCGCGGCCATCGCGTCCGCGGCGCGCGAGCAGGGCGCTGAGATCCGGACAGAGGCGCCCGTCGCACGAATCCTGACGCGCGACGGTCGCGCCACGGGCGTCGTGCTGGAAAGCGGCGAGGAGATCGAGGCGGGCGTCGTCCTCTCGAGCCTCGATGCCAACCAGACGTTCCTGAAGCTCATCGAGCCGGGCACGCTCGAGCCGGAGTTCGAACGCGAGGTGCGCCGCTATCGCTACCGCGGATCGTCGGGGAAAGTGAACCTGGCGCTTGACGGGCTGCCCGACTTCACCTGCCTGCCTGGCTTTGGCGATCACCTGCGCGGCGCGATCAGCTTCTCGCCGAGCGTCGACTACATGGAGCAGGCCTACATCGACGCCCGGGAGGGCCGATTCAGTCGCCGGCCCTACATCGACATGATCATCCCCACCCTCACCGACCCGACCATGGCGCCGCCGGGCAAGCACATCATTTCGTGCTTCGTCCAGTACGCGCCGTACGAGCTCGATCCGGCGCTCGGTGGCTGGGACGCGCAACGCGAGGCGTTCGGCGACACGGTCATCGACACCATCGCCGAGCGCGCGCCCAACATCCGCTCGCTGATCGTTGGCCGCCAGGTGCTGACGCCGCTCGACATGGAGCGGACGCTGGGCCTGACCCAGGGCAACATCTTTCAGGGCGAGCTGACACTGTCGCAGCTGTTCTTCTCGCGCCCGGTCCCGGGCTGGGCGCGCTACAAGACGCCGCTGCGGAGCCTGTGGATGTGCGGATCGGCGACGCACCCCGGCGGCGGCATCATGGGCGCGCCGGGCAGGATCGCGGCGCTCGAAGTCCTCAAGAGCGTGGGCCGCCGATGAAGACCAGCTACGACGTGATCGTCGTCGGCGGCGGCCACAACGGCCTGGTCTGCGCCGCGTACGTCGCGCGCGCCGGACGCAGTGTGCTGGTGCTGGAACGACGAGATGTGGCGGGCGGAGTGCTGGCCGCGCCCGAGCTGATGCCCGGCGTGCCCGCGCCGGGCCCGGTCAACTCTGTCGGGCGGCTGGACGCGCGCGTTGCCAAGGACCTGTGGCTCGACACGCACGGCGTGAAGCTGGTCACCTCGCAGGCCCGGCTGACGAGCATCGCCGACGACGGTCGGGCGCTGACCCTGTGGGCCGATCCCACGCGAACCGCCGCGGACCTGCGCCTGGTGTTGCGCACCGACGGCGCGGCCTACGCGCGGCTGGATAGCGACCTGCGCGCGATGGCCAGGTTCGGTGCACGGATCGCGGCCGCGGCGCCACCTGACGTCGCCAGGTTGCGCGCGTCCGACCTGCGCACCGGCATGGGCCTGCTGCGCGGCTATCGCGGTATGGGCCGCCGCCTGGCGCACGACTTCCTGCGCGTCCTACCCATGCCCGTGGGCGATGTCGTCGCCGATTACGTGGACGACGACCAGCTCCGCGCTGCGATCGCCTGGCGCGGCGTCCGCTACACGTCGCTGGCGCCGTCCGACGCCGGCTCGGCGCAGGTGCTGCTCGCGGACATGGTCGGCGGCGAT
>DATBRX010000093.1:0-14702 GCA_036560085.1 Candidatus Limnocylindrales bacterium | reverse complement strand
GCCACGCCCACGTCCGGACCTACAACCCCGGTCGTGCCAACACCTACCATCACACCCATCGCGGAGGACGCAACCACCTGGCGGGAGTTGACCGAGGTCGCTTCCGGTCCGTCAGCCCGCACTGACCACACGTGGACAGCTGGCTGGGCGGTTGGCGCTGAAGGCGACAGGCCCGTTGCGTACCTGTTCGGCGGCCGGACTGCTGACGGGCCGTCCAACGACCTCTGGTCATTTGATCTCGAAACGTACTCGTGGAGCGAGCTCCAGCCCGCGGGACCCCCCCCGGCCCCGCGCTTCGGCCACACGGCCACCATGGTCCCGGGGGTGGGGCTTGTGGTTTGGAGTGGCCAGGGCGACGGCTTCTTCGATGACATCTGGGCCTACGACCCTGGGGTCGACGCGTGGCAGCAACTGCCCTCGCTCGGCGCCGTGCCAGATGCCCGTTACGGCTCTTGCGCCTCGCTCGGGCCGGACGGGCGGCTCTGGGTCAGCCACGGCTTCACCCAGGACGACGGCCGCTTCGACGACACCCGTGCCTATGACTTCGCGACCGGCGAATGGACCGACGAGACCCCCGCTGGCGATCGTCCGGTCAAGCGCTGCCTGCACGACTGCTACTGGTCGACTCAAGACACTCTCGTCCTATATGGCGGCCAGACCACGGGTGTGCCCGCCTTAGGCGATATCTGGTCGTACGACGCAAGTGCACAAACCTGGACAGAGGGCCCGGACTCGGGTGCGCCGCCCCGTCAGCTATACGCACTCGCCAGTAGTTCGCGCGGTACCTCGCCCTTCGATGCGATCGCGTTCGGTGGCGGATCGTTGGACGGCGGCTATCTCAGCGACCTGGTCCAGATCTCGTCGGATTCGGTCGAAGCCTTTTCGAGTGAGCTTCCCAATTCGCCGAGCGCACGCTCTGGCGCGAGCCTCATCCAGGTGGGCGGGATCGCCTCGACCTATCTCCTCTTCGGAGGCCAGGCTGCGAACGGGTTATTCGGTGACCTCTGGCAGCTACAGGGCTACTGGTTGCCTTAGGTCTCTTGCTCGTTGCGCAGCAGGACGCCCGTAGCCGTGCCATCCGGATACCGACATGGCGGCCAGTACCCAAATCAGTGACACGGCGGATTGCCCTTGGGAACCGGCTGGCCCAACGTAGCGTCCAGAACGTTGCACGCGGAGATCCCTCTCCTCCGCGCAACGGTCAGGAGACACCCTCTCCTGAAGGGGCCGGGCTAGCAGCGCTGGGGCGCTCGCCCGGCCTCTACGTTTGTCCGGCCTCTACGCCCGTCCCTTCGGAAGCGCGCTCGAGGAGGTGGCGCGCGAGACGCTCCGCTGAGCCGGGCGCCTGGCCCAGGAAGAGCGATGGCTCCGTCAGCTCGAGCTCGATGACGAGCGGGCTGCCATCCGCCGCCGGGATGAAGTCGACGCGGGCGTACGCAAGTTCTTCGGCGGCGATCGGCGCCGCGGACAGCGCCGCGCGGGCAATCTCGATCTCCGCCGCAGTCGCGTCCCGTGGCTTGATCAACTCTGCTTTGTAAAGACCCGCGACCATCTCTGTCTGGCTGACCAGCATCGCGCCCTTCGCGGCGGCATGGCTGAACTGGCCGCCGTAGAAGATGAGCGCCGTCTCCCCGTGGCGTTCGATCAGCTCCAGGTACGGCTGGACCATCACGGTCTGGCCGGCGGCGACCAACCGCTCCGCGTGGGCGCGCGCCAGCCCGGCCTGCTCGGCGACAGCAAGGTCGAACAGCGCGGCGTCGACCGACCCAGCGCCGACGGATGGCTTCAGGACGTGCCGGCCCGTTGCCGGAAGGATGACCGCATTGCCGGACTCGAGCCAGTCAGTCGGAACCACGGGCACGCCTGCGCTGGCCAGGTCCTGCAGGTAGTGCTTGTCCGTGTTCCAGCGCAGGACCCGTGCCGGGTTGACGAGGCGCGGCACCGATTCCGCCCAGGCCAGGAATTCGTCGCGCCGCGCGGTGTAGTCCCACGTCGAGCGGATTACCACGAGGTCGAACGACGCCCAATCGACGGCCTCGTCGTCCCACACTGCCGGTTGCACGTCGACACCCAGGGCACGCAGCGGCTCGAGCAGCAGCTGCTCGTCGGGATCGAGATCCGGCAAGGCGGCACAGGTCGCGAGCGCAATTCGCGTCATGCTCGCGTCACCGGTCCGTCGCGAACCAAACGACCGGCGAGTCGCGCCACACGGTCACGCCCTGGCGGGTCAGGCCCAGCTTCTCCATGACCCGTTGCGACGCCGCGTTATCGACGTGGGCGATGCTGACGAAGTGATTGAGGCCCTTCTTCCTGCCGAAATCGAGGGCTGCGGCGCCACCCTCGCTGGCGAGACCCTGACCCCACATTTCGCGCGCGATCACCCAGCCCACTTCCGCATCGTGCGGGCTCGCGCTCCAGTCGTCGTGGTGCATCAGCCCGATCCGGCCGATGAACCGTCCCGTTTCGCGGTGCTCGACCGCCCACAATCCGAATCCGTGCTCGTCCCAGTGGTCGCGGAACCGCTGGACCTGCGCCCGCGTGCCCGCGCGGTCGTAGTAACGCAGGTAGCGGACTGACTCGGGATCCGCATAGATGTCCGCGAGCTGGTCGGCATCCGCATCCGTCCAGGCTCGCAGCCGCAATCTGGGCGTGAGGATCTCAGGAAAGTCGTTCAAGTCGATTGTCACTACCGCTGAGGCTAGCGGTCACTGATGGGACTCGGCATTTCGCCGAAAGCTGGGGCGGGCGCGTTGTCGCGGGCCTAGACTCGGCGCGCGTCTCTAGGGAAAGAGGGTGGGAGGGTCAGTGGATAGCGCGCTCGACCGCAGGCTCGTCGCGGTCATGTTCACGGACATGGTCGGCTATAGCGCGCAGATGCAATCGGACGAGCGGGTCGCCGTCCTGAAGCGCGATCAATACATTGCTGCCGTCGAGCAGGAGCACGCTGCGTTCGGCGGAACGATCGTCCAGCGCCTGGGCGACGGGACGATGAGCATGTTTCCGAGCGCGCTCGCAGCAGTAAGCGCGGCTGTGGCAGCTCAGCGCCGGCTGAGCGCCGCCGACGTATCTGTCCGTATCGGCATCCATGTCGGCGAGGTCGTCGTTGAGCGCGAGCGGCTCACCGGCGACGCCGTGAATGTCGCGGCTCGAATCGAATCGTTTGCGGTTCCCGGGGGCGTGCTGCTGTCCGATGCTGCTCGCGAACAGCTCAGGAATCGGAGCGACGTGGACCTGGTGAGCCTGGGCCGCTTCAAGTTGAAGAGCATCGGCCAGCCCGTTGAGCTGTACGCAGTTGCCGGCGACGGCCTCGTGCTGCCCGATGCGCAGACACTCGAGGGCAAGGGCGAGCGGTTCGCGAGCTTGCCGAGCAACCTCCCGGAGCCTGCATCCGCGCTCGTCGGCCGGTCGCGCGAGCTGCAACAGATCGTAGAGCTCGTCCGCGCGCAGCGGATCGTCACCGTCACCGGGCCTGGGGGCGTCGGGAAGACGCGCCTCCTGGTCGAGCTCGGTCGAACGCTGACGCCCGAATTCCTCGATGGTGTCTCGTTCGTGTCCCTTGCCGACGTGCTCGATCCGGTTGGCTTCGTGCCGGCTCTCGCGGCGGCACTCGACGTCAAGGAGGCGGAAGAACGGTCGCTGCGCGAGGGCGTTGTCGCGCTTATCGGGGACAAGACCGCGCTGCTGCTGCTTGACAACATGGAACAGATCGTCGGGGCCGCCGCTGACGTAGCCCACATCGCCCAGAGCTGCCCGAATCTGCGAATAGTCACGACGAGCCGCACACCGTTGCGACTTGCGGCCGAGCGCGAGTATCCGCTGCCCACGCTGGACGTTCCGGACGCCGACCAGAAGGACATCGCAGGTTCACTCATGGACTATTCGGCGACGGCCTTGTTCATCGAACGAGCACGCGCGGCAAAGAGCAGTTTTGAGGTCACGCCCGAGAACGCCCGGGCGATCGCTGATATCTGCCGCCGGCTCGACGGACTCCCGCTGGCATTGGAGCTGGCCGCGGCGCGTCTCAGGATTCTGTCACCACAGGCGCTGAATGAGCGACTTGGTGATGCGCTCAACGTGCTCACCTCAGGCCCGCGTGGAGCCCCCGAGCGACAACAGACTTTGCGCGCGACGGTCGAGTGGAGCCATTCCCTGCTGACTCAGCCCGACCAGAAGCTATTCCGCCGCATGGCCGTCTTCGTCGGCGGGTGCGCGGTGGACGATTTCGAGGCGATCTGCGCGGACGCTGGCGAGTCCGCTCTCGACGGGATTGAGTCGCTCGTCGACAAGGCGCTTGTCCAGGTCGATGGTCACACCGGCCGGCTGCGCATGCTCCAGACGATCGGCGATTATGCGCGCGAGCAGCTCCGCGCCTCCGCCGAGGAGTCCGCCACGGCCATGCGCCACGCGCAGCGATACGCACACGTCGCGCTCGCCATCCGAGACGGCATTGAGTCGACGGACCAGGTAGGCGCATTAGCACGTGGCGTGGCCGACGAAGGCAATCTCATGTCGGCCCTTGACACCCGCCTGGCGGCCGCGGGAACTGGCGACACGGGCGCCGTGCAGGCCGGCCTGCAGATGTGCGGCGACCTCTACTTCTATTGGCATCTTCGTGGCAAGAACGTGACCGCGAAGGACTACACGCTGGCATTCCTCGACGCGGATAAGGCTGGCTTGCCGACGGTTGCTCGCGCCGGCGCCCTGATCAGCGCCGGTCTCAGCTCATGGGTCCTGGGCGAATTCAAGCTCGCAGCCGACCAGTGCAATGAGGCGTACTTGGCGGCCGCCCACCTGGACGCCGAGCGCGAGCAGGCCGTCGCGATGCTCTTGGAGGGCGTTGCTCTGCTGGGTCTAGACCTTCAGGCTGGTTTGCGTTTGATGGGCGAATGCGTGACGCTCAGCCGACGTGCCGGCTTCACATGGTGTTTGGGGATGGCGCTCGCGTTCGACGGGATTCTTCGCGCCGTTTCCGGGGATTCTGAGTCTGCACAGGTCTCTTTGGCGGAGGCGCTGCAGATCCAGCAAACGCTGGGCGACATCGAGGGCATTGGCCTGACGCTTGGCGCCCGCGCATCGATTGCCGCCGCGCAGGGCGACCTCCGACTCGCTTTGGAGCTGTACACGCAGGCCCGCGACGCCTTCGAGTCGATAGGCGATCGCGCCGAAGAGGCCCGCATCTTGAGCGAAATGGCGTGGACATATTTGCGTCACGGTGATGCGGCCACGGCTCGCGGCTACTTCTTCGATTCGGTGAACGCCTACGACGCCATCGGCAGCGTGCGTGGCGTCGGGCTATCGATGGTCGGGCTGGCCTCGACCCTGGCTGCTGAGGATGCTACGCGCGCCGTCCAGATTGCCGCGGCAGCGGAGGTCTACGCCGCGCAAGAAGGCATCGTGAACGTCTACTCGGATGAGACGCCGGGACGTGAGTTCGTCGATACCGCGCGCGCGTCCCTTGCGCACGACGAAGCCGCGCTGACCACCGAGTCGGGCCGTCGGCTTTCCATGAAGGCCGCGATCGAGCTCGCGCGCGCCTGATCCGACCTTGGCATAGAGAAAGGAGTGGAGCCGACACTCGGATTTGAACCGAGGACCTGCTGTATACGAAACAGCTGCGCTACCGCTGAGCTATGTCGGCGTCGGCAAAGGCAACTGTTGCCGGATTGTTGTTGACGCTCATGGCAGGTCCGCCTCGGTCGCCGGGCAGCCGTTGGCCCTGAGCCATCTGGCGACCCTGGCTTGCGGTGACAAGTCAGCAATGTCAGCCTTCTTCCACGACCGGAGGTAAGGCTGCGGCCACACGACACCGCGCCTGATCCACCAATCGCCCTTCCTGAAACAGGGCGGGCTGATCCCGAAGTGAATGTGGCAGGACCCCGCGCGCCCGGTCCTGCCGACTATGCCTACCGTCTGACCCGCAGTGACCGTCACGCCGCGCTTAATGGCTTCGGGGATTGAGGCGAAGTGGCTCATGTAGTAGCGCACTCCATCCTCACCGAGGATGCTCACGAAAATGCCGCCCCGGTAAGCGCCGCCCCGGAAGCCCTGCGCCCAGAGGTTCCGCCGGTCGGCTTCAAGGACCACGCCGTCCACGGGCGAACGCGCGGCCGTCCCGCAGCGCGGTTTGATTATCAAGTCCGCTGCCGGGTAGCCACCGCCATGTGTGTTTGCCATTCCCGACGTGTAGCCCGGCGTGACCGGGTAGCGGTACGTGTATGGCGTCTTGGCCAGCGCCGGGGCCGCTATCGCGAGCGCCATCGCGCCCGCGAGGATGAGTCTGATCTTCATCGATCCACTCCTTCCGGCGTTGCGGCGAAGGAATGGAGCCGACACTCGGATTTGAACCGAGGACCTGCTGTTTACGAAACAGCTGCTCTACCGCTGAGCTATGTCGGCGCCGGCACTGATCTTACCAACGCCGGCTGTATCACTTGACAATGTATCAACCGTTGATATAGTACCGGCATGAGCACAGCCCATAGCGCCGCCGCGCCGCCGCCCCAGGTCAGCCGCACGGCGATCTTGATCATGCTCGCGATCGGGCCGGAGGAGCGCCACGGCTACGCCATCATGCAGGAGGTCGCGCGCATCACTGACGGCGCGACGAGGCTCGGACCGGGCGGGGTCTACACCACGATCCGGCGGCTGCTCGAGGATGGCCTCATCGAGGAATCCGATGAGCGGCCGGACCCGGAGATGGACGATCAGAGGCGACGCTACTACCGCTTGACCGGCTTGGGCCGCACCGTCGTCGCCGCAGAGGCGCGGCGACTCCAGAGCCTTGTTGCCGCAGCCAAGCCCTGGGCGCTCGAGGCACGATGACCTCGGCCGCCGGGGGCAACGATCGCCTGTACCGCGGCCTGCTGCGGCTCTATCCGGCCGACTATCGGGCGCAGTTCTCCGATCAGATGGTTCAGCTCTTCACTGACCACAAGCGGGAGGTCGGCGCTACCAGGGCGTGGCTGCGGGCGCCGATTGACGTGATCACCACTGCCGTTGGCGAACACCTGAGGAGGAACCGAACCGTGGCTCACTCGATGACTGTTGCCCCGACGCCTGTGACACGTCTTCTGGGACTGGTTGGTTTGCTCGGTGGGGCGAGTCTGCTCGCTGCCTTCGTAGTAGACATCCCCAATGACGCCAACTACATCCGCCTATTCGTGTTCGGAATTGGCGGCTTGACAGTAGTCACAGCGATTCATTTGCGCCAGCGCCAAAGGTCGCCCGGGTTGGCCTTGGTTGGGGCCATCCCGGCGCTCGTGTTCGGCACGTGGATGTTCGTGATGGAATTGCTCGTAATCGGTCGTGAGCCGCCGGTCTTTGGCGGAACATTTGGCTGGGTCTTCTTCTGGGCATCGATCGCGTCGTGGCTGGGCTATGCCTGGTTCGGCGTCGTGACATTCCTGCTCCACCAGGTGACTCGGATTGGCGCGGCCGCGCTCGTGGTGGGCAGCCTGCTGGGCATCCTCGGGATCGACCGGTTGGGCCTTGCCTCGTCGACCGAGCCCACCATTTGGAACACCGTGGCTCTCACGGGCGTGTTTCTGCACGGATTGGCTTGGGTAATCCTCGGGCTCGACGTTGCATTCCGTCGCCGCCCGGCGCCGCCAACCGCGTCGGCCTAGATGACGCCCCCGGAGCGGAGCGCCGCGATCTCCGCTGTCGAGTAGCCAATTTCGACAAGCACCTCGGTCGAGTGCTCGCCCAGGAGTGGGGGCGCGGTGCGGATTGATGCGGGAGTAGCCGACAGCTTGTAGGGCAATCCGACCTGGGGCACCCGTCCGAGCTTCGGATGCTCTACCTCCACGCGCATCTCGCGCGCGACGGCCTGCGGTTGCTCGAAGGCGGCGAGGACGGAGTTGACGGGGCCGCAGGGGATGCCCGCCTCATCGAGCCGGTGCAGCCAGTGGGTCGAGTCGGCCTCCGCGAGGCGGGCGGCGAGGATGGGCCGCAGGACATCACGGTTGCGCACCCGCGCGCCGTTGTCGGCGAAGCGCTCGTCCGTGGCGAGTTCGGGCAAGTCCAGCTCCCCGCATAGCTTGGGCCATTGGCGCTCGCTGCCGACGGCGACCACGATCTCGCCATCCGCGGTCGCGAACGTCTCGTAGGGCACGATGTTGGGATGGGCGTTGCCCAGGCGTGGCGGCTGCTCGCCCGTGGCAAAGGCGTTGTGCGCCTGGTTGATGAGAAGAGCAAGAGTCGACTCCAGCAGCGACACGTCGATGCGCTGGCCCACGCCGCTGCGCAGCGCAGCGAGCACGCCGACCGCGCCGAGCAGCCCGGTAACGATGTCCGTGATCGCCACACCGAGCTTGGTCGGCTGGCCGCCCTGTGCGTCCGGGAATCCGGTCACGCTCATCAGCCCGCCCACGGCCTGCGCCACGAAGTCGTAGCCCGGCTTCTGTGAATCCGGGCCCTCCGGTCCGTAGCCCGTGATCGACAGGCGGACGAGCTTCGGATTGAGCTCGTTCAGGGCTGCATCGCCGAGGCCGATCCGATCCATGCCGCCAGGTCGGAAGTTCTCAACCAGCACATCCGACTTACGGATCAGTCGCCGGACAACCTCCCGACCACCCTCCGATGCCAGGTCCAGGCGCAGGCTGCGCTTGTTGCGGTTGACCGATTGGAAGTAGACCGCGGATCGCTCGCTGGCCGGTGCATCTGGGTTGATCCATGGCGGGCCGTAGCCGCGCGTCGCGTCACCGTCGAGCGGCTCGACCTTGATGACGTCGGCGCCGAGATCGGCCAGCACCATCGCGCAATAAGGCCCGGCCAGGACCGACGACAGCTCGAGGACACGCAGCCCAACAAGTGGTCCGCCGCGGCCAACTGCTGCTGTCTGGGGCACGGCCCGATCGTAGCGGCCATAACATCGCCCCGAGTGATCCCGCTGGAGCTGCTTGCCCTGCTCGCCGCGCTGGGCGCGGGCGTGTTCGGCGCAATCGCGGGCGTTGGCGGCGGGATCATCGTGGTCCCGCTGCTGTCCGTGGCGCTGGGTGTGCCGCTCCACCACGCCATTGCGGTGAGCCTGCTCGGCGTGATCGCCATATCCGCGACCGCTTCAGCGAACTACTTGGAGGCCGGCTTCGTGTCGCGCAGGATCGGCCTGACGCTCCTCGTGGCGACGACCCTGGGTGGCATCGTTGGTGGGTTCATCGCGGGTCTGGTCGATGCGCGGCTTCTGGCCGCGCTATTTGGGATCGTGTTGATTGCCGTCGCGCTGCGCATGCTTTTCGGACGCGAGCCGGTTGAGCCGACGACTGTCGAGGACCTTGGGCCACTCGAGTTTGACGCGACCTATGTCGAGCCGCGGACCGGAGAAGAAGTCGCGTACCGGGTCCGCAACTTTGGGATTGGCTCCGCGGTGTCCGTGTTCGCCGGCATGCTGAGCGGCCTGCTTGGCGTTGGCGGCGGGATCGTCAACGTGCCGACGATGAACTCGCTGATGGGCGTGCCGATCCGCGTCGCGACCGCGACCAGCACCTACATGCTGGGCGCGACCGCGGCTGCCAGCGCCGTCCTGTACTTCAGCCGCGGCGAGGTTGAGCCTGCATTGGCCGGCGCGGTCGTGGTGGGCAGCGTCGTCGGCGCGCGCATCGGTGCGCGATTTCATCACGTGTTGCCGCAGCGTGCGCTGACCCTGATCTTCGTCGGCGTCGCCGCGTTCTTCGCCGTACAGATGCTGCTGCGTGCGCTGGGCGGCGGCGCATGACCGATCCCCGCCCGCGGGTTCACCTGACCGCGCGCGCCCTGACAGCTGGCTCGCTGAGTGCAGCAGGCCTGCTCGGGCTGGCGTTCCTGCTTGGGCTTGCCGGCGCCGTAGACCTCGGAAGGCTCGTTGGCAACATCGGGGTAATGGTCCTGTTGGCAACGCCCGTCGCGGGCCTGCTGACCACCTGGTGGGAGCTGCGGGTGTTGCGTCCGACCCACGCCTGGCTGGCCACCGCAGTGCTGTTGGTGCTAGGTCTGGCAACCATCGTGGCCCTGGCTGCCCGGGCCTGACCCAGAGACCTACATAAAAGAGCACGACCCGGGGAGGGGGCCCGGGCCGTGCATTTTCTCTTGCGGCAGCGCCCCGTCACCAGACGCCTCGCAATGAGTAGATGTTCGATTGGTGTGCCGTCAGACTACGGACGCGCCCTTTTCCGGCCCATTCCGGCCGCGCCCACGAGGTTGCAGGCGCGTAACGGTCTCGTTACTACAGGCCGGTCATCACCGCACGTTCAGCCAGGCCGATCGGGAGCCGACCGCTGCCGCAGATCTTGTCATGGAAGTCACGAATGACGTCCATCGGGGCATCTGCCGGGGGCACGCCGGACAGCCCGCGCGCGTCCAGGTAGCGGCGCCGGATGCGCAGGATCTCGAGGCAGCCCGTGAGGTAAGACGACGCCTGGGTGGGCCAAGAGCAGTAGCGGCCGACCTCGGCCCTGGCCGTCGGCTCGGTGATTGCGGTCTTCTGGGTCATGTAGGTCACCGCTTCCTCGTACGTCATCTCACCCATGTGGAGCGACGTGTCGACGACGATGCGCGCCGCGCGGAAGATCGTCGCCTCGAGGTGGTTGAGGACGTGCAGCGGATCCTCGAAGAAGCCGCGCTCGCGCATGACGCGCTCGGCGTACAGCGCCCAGCCCTCTGAGAAGTACGGCGTCTGCAGGACGCGCCGTAGCCGCGGCGCGTGGACCTTGCTCCAGCTGATGTGCCAGTGGTGGCCCGGATATGCCTCGTGCACGGCGGTCGTGGGGATGCCGCTGTACGAGTTCGAGGCGAGCCGCTTCTGGATGTCCTCGGCGCTCGTGCCGTCGGGCGCGATCGGGACGAAGAAGTGGCCGGTGAGGCTGTTGCTGAACGCGGGCGGGCCGCTGTACGACGCGACCGCGAGGAGCGGCCGGGTGAAGACAGGTGACGGCTCGACTTCGCACCGCTCCCCGGCGGGCAGCGTCACCAGGCCGGTTGCCGCCAGGAAGTCGCGCGACTTCTGAGTCCACTCAGCGTAAGAGCGGCGCATCGCCTCTTCGGTGGGCGGATGGTCCTCGTTGGCCTCGCTGAGGACCGCGTGCCAGTCGTCCGTGCCCTTCGCCTCCCGGGCCAGGGCGCGCATTTCCGCGTCGAGCCGGTCGTACTCGACCTGGCCCATGTCGCGCAGCGAGCGGGCATCGAAATCCAGGACCTCGCGCTCGCGCAGCTGACGGCTGTAGCGCTCCTCGCCGTAGACCCACGTTCCCGAGGCTTGGCCAGAGAGCTTCTCGAGGTGAGCGGCGAACGCGTCAAAGGCGTCCCCGGCGACGGCACCCGCGACGCGCAGGCGGTCCCGTTGCTCGTCGGTGTCGGCTTCTTCGACCAGCATTGAGCGGACGTACCCCGCGCCGGCCTTGGCTGAGCCCAGGCCGCGCTCGAGGATCAGCTGCGCCGCCAGCGCCGGATCCAGGTTGACCGCGGCCTGCTCGAGCGCGCGCGGCACCTGCTCGAGCCGCGCGACGGCGGCGTCGACCAGGTCGGCGGTCGGTCGCAAGCGATTGAGGAACAGGTAGAAGAGGCCGTTCAGGATGGGGCCCGAGTAGATGGTGGGGTCGCGCTTCCAGACCTGCCAGTCGGCGGCGATGGTCCGCCCGCGCAGAGTGGCGATTGCGAGGTCGCGGTCGATCTGGTTGTCGAAGTCCAAGGTCGACGGATCCACGGCCTGGAAGCGGGCGATCCATTCGATGGCGTCGGCGTCGCGCTTGCGGTACGCGCCCTCGGACATGTCGTCGAGCCGCTCGTCGTAGTCGGTCAAGCCGAGTGCGGTCGCGGCGACAGGCGACGTCTCGTACTCGTTCTTCAGGAAGTCTTCGACGAGCTGCGTGAATTCGGCCAAGTGGTGCACCTCCGGTTCGTTCGGCATTGTCGCGGGTGGCCAGCAGGGCCGCAGCCCTCTGGCCCAAACGTCCTATCGGCGGAATGGTCGACGCTACATAGCATCGGCCGGTGACAGCCAGCACCACCAGCCTCGGCCGCACCGCCGTGTTCGCGCTCGTTGGCGCGCGCGCTTCGCGTTGGGTCTTCGTCGCAGCGCTGGCGCTGTCGTCGTTCCTCATGTTCACGCTCGAACTGCTCGCGGGCCGCGTGGTGTTACCGGTCTTCGGCGGGGCGCCCGGGGTCTGGGCGACGGCCCTCTGTTTCTTCACCGCGCTGCTGTTCATTGGCTACTCGTACGCCCATGTCCTGGTGACGCGGCTCGATTCGCGCCGCGCGGCGACGCTCCACCTGGTCGTGGCGATCGTCCTGGTAGGCGCGACCTTCCTTGGGACGACCGGCGCCGCGGACCTGCGTGACGCGAACCTGCCTGAGGCAGTCAACGTGCTGTTGGCGCTGCTCGTCATCGCCGGGCCGCCCGCGTTTCTGCTTGCCTCGACGACACCGCTTCTCTCCGCGTGGTTTGCCGGCGGCGCGCGCGACGCGTGGTGGCTCTACGCGGCGTCGAACGCGGCCTCACTACTGGCCCTGATCACTTACCCGTTCGTGGTCGAACCTTTCATGCCGCTCTCCGCGCAATGGGTCGTCCTTCGTCTGGGTTTGCTCGCTTTCGTCGCGGTGCTGGCGGCCATCGCGCTCTCACGCCGCGCCGACGCCGGAACCAACATTGCAGCTCAGAGCCGGGCGCTCGCGGCGCCGACCGCGCTCGGCTGGCGGCGCGTGGCGCATTGGCTCTTCCTGGCCTTCGTGCCCGCCGGCCTGTTGACGGCAACGACGAGCTTCCTGACGACCGATCTCGTGTCCGCGCCGTTGATCTGGATCGGCCCGCTGGCGATCTACCTGGCGAGCTTCGTGGTGGCGTTCTCGGAGCGCGGCCGGCGTGTGCTGCCGGCGGTCGAGCGGCTCGTGCCGGCCGCGGCCACTTTCCTGTGGCTGCCCTACGTCGCGCCTGTCGGCTGGCCCGCTGTGCCGCTGGTGGTCATCGTCCTCGGCTCATTCGCCGTCCTCGCGACCGCGGTCCACGGCCGGCTCGCACAGTCGCGGCCTGGGTCGAGCCAGCTGACTCATTTCTATCTGCTGCTCTCGCTCGCCGGCGTCCTCGCGACCGCGACCGTTGGCGTCGCGGCGCCGATGCTTCTACCAGACATCTACGAGTTCCCGGCGCTGCTCGTCCTGGCGCTGGTTGCCCTCGCGCTGGCCGGCCGTCAGACGATGGGCGAGGTCCTGCGTCAACCGCTTGGCGCGGCACGTGACCTTGCCGCGCGGCTCATCCCCTACGTGGCGGTTGGCGCGGCGCTCATCCTCTTCACCGGCACAGCGGACGCGGGCGTCGTGGCGCTCCTCACGCTGGGCGGCATGGTGGTGGCCTTCGCGCTCACGCCGCGCATCCTCCTGCCGACGACGGGCGCGGCGATGGTCGCTGCGCTGATGGTGCTGACCGCGACGCCCGGGGCAACCGAGCTGTTCGTCGGCCGGTCGTTCTTCGGCGTCAGCAAGGTCGTCACCGTCGATGGCCAGCAGCGGCTGTATTCGGGCACGACCCTGCACGGCGTCCAGTTCACCGACGCGCGCTCGTCCGACCCGACGAGCTACTACGTGCTCGGCAGTCCGCTCAGCGATGTCTTCGCCGACCTGCGCTCACGCACGACCGGTGCCGACATCGGCGTGGTGGGGCTGGGTGCGGGAGTCGTTGCGGCGTACACGGAAACAGCCGATCGGCTGACCTACTTCGAGATCGATCCGCTGGTGGTGAAGCTGGCGTCCGACCCGCACTACTTCAGCTACCTGGCCGATGCACCTGCGCAGGTTGACATCGTGCTGGGCGATGGCCGTCTGACCCTGGCCGATCAGCCAGGGGGCGCCTTCGACGTGCTGGTGTTGGACGCCTTCTCGTCCGACAGCGTGCCGCCGCACCTGCTCACGGCCGAGGCGATCGCGAGCTACATGCGCGTCCTGCGGCCCGGCGGCGTGCTCGCGTTCAACCTCTCGAACCGTTACTACGACCTCGCGCCGGCCGTCGCCGCCACGGCGCGCAGCCTGGGCCTCGACGCGCAGACACGCGCGTTCACGCCTGATGCCGAACAGGTGACGAGCCACGCGGCGACCGCGTCGCTGTGGCTCATCGTCGGGCAGAGTGGCGACATCGCAGCGTTCGCCGAACGCGGCTGGTCTCAAGTGACGCGACCGGGCCCAGTCCTTTCCGACGACTACCCCGACATCACCCGGGTGCTGCGGCTCTAGGGCGTTTGGCTCTAGGGGGCCTTGGGGTTGAAGTAGCGGCAGCGGTCGGCGATGGCACACCGTTCGTGCTCCGGCCGCTGGGCGTGGCACGTCTGGCGCCCATGGGTGATGAGGTTGACGTGCGCCTCGTGCACGGTGTCGGCGGTCAACTGGTTCTGGAGCATGTCGTGCATCTGCTCGGCATTGGCGATCTTCCTGGGGATGAGGCCGATGCGCATGGCGACACGCTCGATGTGCCGATCAACCGGCATGAGCGGCATGCCGAACGAGAACAGCAGCACCACCGACGCTGTCTTGCGGCCAATGCCGTTGACCTGCGTCAGCCATGCGAGCGCTTCAGGCGGCGTCATGTCGCCCAGGAACTCGAGTGAGTAGTCACCGCGCTGCTCGCGGATCTGGCGCAGCGCGGCCTGGATGCGCGGCGCTTTCTGGTTGGCCAGGCCGCCGATTCGGATAACGTCGGTCAGCTCGCCGATATCGGCGAACTCGATCGCGGCCCAATCCGCACTCCG